>JAOUFL010000069.1 GCA_029858245.1 Candidatus Zixiibacteriota bacterium | reverse complement strand
CTTTCAGCCTCGCTGAAGTTTGCAGATTGTAGTTGCCCAATTTATTGGGCTTGTTGTCTTGCTCGATAAATCGAGCAATTGTATTTCGTAGTGCGAGGCTTTAGCCTCGCTTGAACGACCCTGAAGGGTCGCACTACAAACTTATGCTTGATATATCGAGCAACTATTTATAGCTTATAGATGAATAGTGTAATGAAAAGGTAGGACAGGCTTCCAGCCTGTTCTTGATTTTTTCGTAGGGGCAATTCATGAATTACCCCTACCCGTCTTACGTCTTACCTCTCACATCTTACTTCATTTAAAAAACCCCTCATCCACTTTCATATCCACGGCATATTTATCTTTAAAAACTTCATTTCTTGTTTTCAACCATTCCTCGTAAAGATAAACCTTCGCTGGTATGGCAAAAGGAGCCTGGGGTGAGGTAATCAGAGCTTCGCCTGCCTCCAGCATCTGAATCTCCGTTCCTAAATCAGAGATATCCCTCTTGGCAGAGCTCCTCAGGATATTCCTGTCCCTCTCATCTGCAAGTCCCAGGATGAAAAGGGTGTTGAACTGGGATAACAGCTCTTCATCTATCAGCTTTGGCTGCTGGGTAATGGCACAGAGGCCGGTTTTAAATTTCCTTCCTTCTCTGGAAACCTGAGCGAAGATATTGATATCCGATTCCCCTTTCTGAGACAAAACCCTCTGCGCCTCCTCCATAACTATCAAAGTTGGCATAACTTTTTTGAATTTTCCCGGGTCCTGATATGCCTCTCTGTTTTTTGAGAAAACTGCACGCGACAGCACTGCCGAGATCAAAAGCTCCTCCTGGTCTGACATATTTGAGGTATCAATCAGAACAACTTTACCCTGGGATAAATCGTTAATTATATTCTGGGTGATAGTAACTTTTGGGTCACCATGCACAAATGGAAGGTCTAATATATGTTTAGCTCTTCTCTGAATAACTCCAATTGTTGTCTCATAGAATCCCTTCCCGATCGATATGCTCAGTACAAGCTCGGGAATTGAGCTCTTGGTTACGCTATCCAGCCAATCTTGACGAAAATGATGAGCCAGTGCATACAGGGCTTCAACCTGCGGCTGGGTGAATCCATAGATATGGCGAATATCTTTGATCTCGATTTCTTTGGAGCTGATCTTCAGCTGATTATAAGGGCCTTTTAAATCCCTCGAAGAATAAACCCTCAATCTCTCCTTTGCAAGGGGATGGTCGATCAGCCCTTTATGTTTGGGGTCGCCACCCCCATCGTAATATTCGCCATGCGGGTCTAAGATCAACATGCCGTATTTTCCGGATTCAAGAACCGAGCCCGCCAGAACTTTCATCAGATTGCTTTTCCCCATACCGGTGGTAGCGAATATCCCTATGTGATAAGGGAATAATTCCCCGGAAACACCGATTTTGAAATCCAGAACCTCTTCACCCGAACGAAGCTGGCCGATCTCTATATCCCCCATATATCTTTTCAAAAAAAGAAAATCCTCGTTATTCGGAGTTCTGACTCTGGAGAAATGTTCCGGAATAGTTTTGGGTTTTCTGAACTGGTTGTTTTTTACATATCCCAGGGGAACACATCTGCCGATCTTGAAAAGCCTTCTTTCCTTTTCCTGAAAACTATAGGATTCATTCTGCCTGTCCAGAAGCATCATATTCCCCGCAGTGCGTGATGCCCAATCCGGATCTGTAGCTTCCACTCCATAACTCACGTCCACTATCCTCAGATAAAAAGAAAGACCTCTCTCCTCATCCAGCGCCATAAGAATATCCCCCAGGTGCAGTTCCTCCTCATAAAAAGTGCGGAAATAAATCTCCGTTATGCTTTTCCCGGTTATCCTGCCTTTGTAATCCATATTCTCTCCTATCAGTTGTAGTTGTAGGGGCAATTCATGAATTGCCCCTACTAAGTTTCACACTGCGATAAATATTCATCCAGTGAATTAAAAACCTTACTTATCTTCAACCCAATATTCTCTAATCTATTTTTAATATTCTCTGGATATGGGTCAACAAGCGTAATGTGATATCTATCTGGCAAAGAGGAAATTAAAAGGTAAGCACCAGAATCCTCTGGTCTAAAACTATACCCGATGATAACAAGTTCATCAGTTTTTGACATAACCCTAAGTGCAGATTTCCATATTTCGTAATATTCTTTCTGTTGAAAAGGCTTAATAAAAGATGGTAAAATCCAAGGCGGATAATGCTTACCTCCCCATCCCTCACTAACTTCTCTTTCCATTTTCATTGTTGGTTGGACTGGATCACGTTTAAGGATTTTTTCTAAACCATTAAAGTGAAATCCCCAATTTTCATTATTATCTAAGTCTATAGATATAAAAGAATCGGGTCGGTTCATTAAATACTCTGGAGTAAACCAACAAATAGAACCATGCATCTTGTGAATCCTTGTTTTCGAATATCTCTTAGCTTTTTTCAATTCTTTTTCATCTTTTTTTTTCTAAATCTATTGACCCCAACATATCCATTCAGTGGAGACCAGATATCTCTTTTCCATAATGCCTTTTCTAATACCAAATCATAATTAAATGTAATAATTTCATCCTTATTATTCATGATTTTATTTGCAAATTCATCAACCAAATTATTCCCTTTGAGTTTTTCAAATATTATATAGAGATATGTGAGCAAATAATATTTTATTTCCTTTAATTCATCTCTATTTGTAAAGATTAAAGGTATTGCAGGGTAATCTTCGATATCTTCACCTTTTCTCTTAAACTTTATTTTAGGTCCACTTAAGTGAAGGTCAATAATAGTAAACAGATATTCTAAATTCTCTCTTACTCCCACTCTAATCTCATCAAAGTTACTCTTATCAAACCCAAGAGTTGTTTCTCCTTCTAATCTTTTTATGAAATCATCTAATTTATTAAACCAATTCAGTCTTTTATTTTTTCCAATTATTGATACTTTTCTGTTCTTTTCATTCTCGTGTGCCTTTTCTATATAATCCCAGATTACGTTCATCAGGGGACCATCAGCCACTGCTTTGGAAAAACCAGCACCCAATAAAAAAACTCTTTGTTTTTCTATCATTTATTCACCTTGTGTGCTATTTTTGATCTAAAGATCTCGTCTTCTAATTTATCTATGCCAATTCTTTCCGGATTTTCCCTATCCAGATGCCATTTCAGCGGGTTGTTCTGGATATATTGCCTGATTTTGAACAATTTATCCTCATTCCGTATGACATGTTCCCAATAATTGCGTTGCCAGCGAAAATGCCCTAATCCCATTCTATGAATTTTTTTGGTAACAATGGATTTTATTTGACCTATAATAGCACCAAGGGTATTGGATTTTAGGATGGGGCTTACTGTAGGGGCGACCCGGCGGGTCGCCCCTACAGGTACATCGTCAACTATAATAACTATTCCGTGAAAATGATTAGGCATAACAATAAAAGCATCTAATTTAACTGTGTTCCGAATGGCTGGCGTCTTTCTCCATTCTGTCTCTACAACCCGGCCAAATTTATTCAACCGCATATTGCCATTTACTACCTTTCCGAAAATACATTCACAATTTTGCGTGCATATCGTCACAAAATACCTGCCTGCCTGCGAATAATCATAATCTTTTAACCTGATTGACCTTCTTCTTTGCTTGTTTGAATTATGACTCACTTATTTTCTTTTCTCCATTGACCTATTGAACCTTTGAACTTTCTATTTATTTAGATCCGCATTCAAAACCTCATGGAAATCCTTGAACAATAGATCCCAGTCTGTTGAGGAAATCCCTTTCTCCAGAGCTTTGCTCTGCAAGCGGTATTTTATATCCTCAACCTCACTTCCCGGAATCCTTACCCGATTATGCGCCGCAGCCAGGGGATAAGGGTAGCCTGGAAAAGCAGGGTCAGAGGAAATATAAGACAGACAGGAGAAAATCATCTGCGGTTCTGCCGGATCAAATCGATTGACATCCACGCGGAAGGCATAATCTGAAGAAGCCTTCAGTTTCGAGACGTAAATGGTACCGAACCAGTTAGGATTTTTCAAAGTCAAATCCACGTCTGAAAGACGACAGAACCACCTGGACTTTGGACAAAGTATCTCCGAGGTTTTAACCACCATTGGAATCAGGGGAGATTTCTTGCCCCAGTATAAAGTTGAGGTTTTGGTAACCCCTATTAAATGGATTTTTTCCCGGCTGGCAGCTTGGGATACCTCGAGCAGAAGCTCATAAGGAGGAACAATGCTTGCCCGCAGCGATCCGTCCACTAAAATAACATCCTCCTTTTCCAGTTCCACCAGCAATTCCTTGACCAGTCTCCATTCAGCAAAAAGCCTTAATCTGTCCAGGAGCTTATCTAATTCCGGCACCTCAGTAGGAGGCTTTCCCACCAGCTTCTGATAAGCATTCAGATATTTTTCTTGTTTATTCTCCAGGGAGATAATCTCCATCTGCAGGGGTAAGAATTTATCTTTTATCCTTCTCCCCTTCTGGAAAATAACATACCCTGCCCGGAATATTCCTATGAGAAATGACCTGGTTCTGAGCACTGTGGCAGAACCTCCATCCACCGCCGCAATCCTGCCTTCGAAAGGCATTTCGGGTATTGGTATAAAGGAAAGCTGGTTTAAATCTTTATCCAGAAGCAGAAGCTCCTTTTCCTCATCCCCCGGTTCGACCTCAATACTTTCTGGTTTTTCCCTCAAAGCCTCCCGGATAAAATAAACCGCCTCCGAGACTTTTTCTTCTATATCTTCCGTAAGACCTAACACTGGTTTCTTTGTCCTTTTGATTTTAAACTTCGTTTACTCCATACTTTGAGCTACTATCTTCCATTCGCCCCATCTTTTTTTGAGAAAAACCGATAATACTTTTTCCTCCTTTAGCTTTTCACCGCCCAGGATTAATTCTACCTGAGCGCTGTCTTTCTCCTCTATAAAGGAAAACCTTCTCCTGGCAAAATGCAGATCATCTATCCCCTCTGCCGTTTTCAAGGTAAGAAATTGTCTTAAAACTTCCTCGATGAGAGAATCGCTGTTAATATCTTTTTTGCTGTAGACCGAATCCAGCACAGCCTTATCCTGGTTAGCCACTCCCCTTTCGAATATGCTCATCACTGTTTTAAGCGGACCGATCTCCTCCTTCGGTTTCTTAAGCCCACAGCCTGAGAAGAAAAACACCATTATAAAAAAAATCGCCCCCGTGAAGATGAAAAGCAACAGGCTCAAAAAAATTCTATTATTTTTTGAAGTCATAATTTCTCCTCCTTATAGTCTATTTCTCTGTTTTTCTGTAAATATAGGGTGAACCGATTCACCTTGCTCTACCTAAATATCGGAGTATTCTATATTTTTTATTATTAAAACTTAATTAGCGAACACGCCTAACAAAAATCCTTTCAACCTTAATTATAAACCCCTTAAAGAACAAAAACAAAACATTTTTAAAAAGAAAAGGCGAGTCTTAAAACTTCAAGACTCGCATTATTCAAACCGATCCCTGGTTTAACCAAAGTTGAGTTCCACTTCCCTCTCTCGTCAATAATCAATGACAGGGTGGCATACCATTTCTGTAAAGATAGTTTATCAGATGGATTATGTCCTGAACATCCACTGCTCCATTGGCTGTCACATCTCCCTTTTCATAGGGATCCGGGAGTGGTCCTCCCTTGAAGCAGCAGTTGACCAGGAAAACCACATCCGAAGCATCGAGCTTTCCGTCCACCCAAACATCTCCCCTGAGTAATGGATACTCGAATGCTCCCATATCTATTCTGTGCCCTCCTAAATCCGGAATAACAAAACCCGGGTCTCCCACATTAATACAGGGAGAAGAGCACTGCAGCTGGAAATCTACAGGTGGATTTTCAAACTCCGGATTCCGGGAGATATTATAGAACTCGTCACAGGGGGTATTTTTATTATTCTTCCCCCAGAACATATTCCCTACACCCATGGGGGTGCCTGAAAAATCTCCTCCGGCATTACCCCAGACATCGTTGTATTTTATGATAGGATTAGAGCTTGAAACTCTTATGCCCACGCCAGAACTGCTCGAACTTATGATGTTATTTATCAGGTTTACCTCGGTAGAAGAGATAATCTCCACTCCATCTCCGATGTTATTGGCAATAGTGTTGTTATATACCTGCGGGGAAGCTGCATTTATGCTTAAGCCTTTTTGAATGTTCTGAATTATAACATTTCTCAGGATGGCAGAGGTTCCATTTGTATATTTTATGCCGAATTGATGACCGGAAATAAAGTTCCGTTCGATCCTGGGTGAAGACCCGGTCGTGCACTGTATCCCCTCACCTGCATTATCTTTTAATAGATTGTCTTTTATCAGCGGATTGGAAGAATTAGAGCATACCAGACCCTGATTGTTATGCTTGATCAGATTATAAGTGATGGTAGGGCTGGAGCTGCTGTCGCAGCGAACCCCCAGGGAATTTGAGCTATTCTGAATAGTGAACCCGCTCAAGATGGCTGCTGGACCCTCTCCGGATCTGAAGGTAACTGCAGGAATCGAAGGCTGGTTAATCGCATTGATAATGGTTAATTCTATAAGACTGCTGTCATCTTCTAAAAGGTACCTGCTTGCCACTGTGATATTTTTCCCCTTGAAGTCTATGTTTTCGTTATAAGTGCCGGTATTAACCAGGACCGTGTCCCCTCCTGAGGCATAATTAATCCCTCCCTGAATGGTGGCTAAGGAAGGAGAAGGGATGTAGATTATTTTTGCTTGTGAATAACCAAACAGAAAAACCAGTATAAGAATACTTAACAGTACCTTAACTTTAAATTTCATAAAACCTCCTGGACAAAGGAGATATTCCTCTATAGCTTGATTCCCCCTCAGCTCATTAATTATGATAATCAATTTTTTATAATTGTCAACCTATTTTTTTATAAGTTATGTGGATTATTAATATATTACCCTGCAATAACTTAACCAGAACATTTAAAAAAATTGCCCGACCTGTTTCTGTCGGGCATATATACTCATTAACTGTTTTAACCTTTTTAGGCTTTCTAAACTTTATTCAGACCACCTCAACCTTATCCGCCAGCACTTTTTTGAAAGCCTCAACCACTTCCGGATCGAACTGGTTTCCGCTTTCATTTTCAAGTTCCTCTATTGCCTGCCATATAGGCTTGCCGGCACGATATGGCCTGTCTGTAACCATGGCATCAAAACTATCTGCTACTGCCAGAATTCTTGCTCCCATAGGAAGGGCACCAAACTTTTTCTCTTCCGCTTTGTTCTGTATGAAGAACTTGTGGTGCGACAGAACCATAGGAACGGCTTCCTTGAGAACAGTACCCACGGAGCTTAAGATCTCTGCTCCTTTTTCCACATGGGTCTCCACTATTTTTCTTTCCTCCTCTGTAAGGCTGGCAGCTTTGGTTATAAGTTCGCTGGAGATTTCAATCTTTCCTATGTCGTGCAGAAGACTTGCCACCCTTATATTCTCGATTTCGTTTTTGGATAAATCCATTGCCCCGGCGATCTCGGTGGCAAAATCTGCTACTCTTAAGGAATGACCCTTGGTGTAGTGGTCTGAGGATTCAAGGTATTTGCTCAGTATCTCGATTACTCCCACATAAGCCTTTTTTAGCTCCTGAATTTTATTCTCTTTCTGCTCGTATAAAGTACCCACAACTGCTGCAGCCAGAAATAAAAAACCTCCCCATATAACCAGGTCTAAAACTAACTGCAGATTTGAGGATTGAAGGTGGAATGAGTTAGGGTATAAGACCACCAGAAAAACCACCAGGCTTATGCTGAAAAGGCTGGTATATACTGCAAATTTTTTACCCAGGAAATATCCCGCTACCAGGACCGGCAGATAATAGAAATTGAGAAAAGCCAGTTTCTGGGAAATAAAATAATTGGTGAGCAAAATCACCGCGGTTAAACCCAAAACCAGAATTTTCTCTAAATGTTTTATGACAAAATATCTTAATTTTTCCATAATCCCTTTTTACGGACTTAATTCAGAATTATCTCGCCATGTCTTGTTTATCGGATAGAACACAATTGTTGATAACCGGATTTCCACTGATAAAAAAATCCTTCCGCTTAAAAGCGGAAGGATTTAAAACCTTTCCATTTATACTTATGAAACGACTTGACCAGGTTTTCAACACACTGGTGCGGGACCTGCTTTAAATAAATTAGATATGAGATAAACGATATCCGAGATAGTTACATTATCATCCCCGTTGGTATCAGCACAGTAAAGCGGATCCGGATCGGGACCATACTTGAATAGATTGTAGATCATGTAAACTATATCTGACAGAGAAACATCACCTGTCCCATTAGCATCTCCGCACACAAAAGGTTTCCCTCCATACCAGTAACCTGTTTGCATCTGATAATTAGTGCTCTGGCTTTCTCCTATTGCAGTCTGGGCAGCGGAAACCATTACCCGGTACCCGGTGGAAGCCATATCGTGACCACCGCCATTTAAGGTGCTCCAGGGAATATAGTAATTCTGTAAAGGCTCAGGCTCAATTTTAGGTACTGGCAGTTCTCTTGCCTCAGGTATTTTATCCTTTGAGGATTTATCCTCAAAACTATTTTCATTATCTACAGGAGACACCAGGGAAAAGGAAAGCAAGATGATGGCTATAACCATAGCTATTAATTTTAGATTTTTTATCATATCCGCTCCTTATTGGGAGTTTTTAACTGCCCGATTAATTGGGCTTTTCTTATGTTCGATAAATCGAGCACCTGTGTTTAAAAGACATATCCTCTAAATAAAATATCCACCGCATCTTAGAAAACAAGAGAAATTCTTACATCGTCTCACGTCTCTTGTCTTACATCTCACTTTCTGATTTCGACCTTATCTTCTCCGTATCCTCCGGTCCTGGCTCCTCTCTTCTTGCCTTCTGAACGCTTTCTGTCTCAGGTGCTTGGGGCTTAGGTTTCAGCTCATCTTCCTCTGTCCACTCTTTCCTTTCCCGCTTCATCTGCGCTCTTTCCTGTTCTGATTCAGCTGTGCGTTTTGCCTGCTCTGCCTCCATCTCCTCTGGAGTGGCGCCAAGCATCTTAGCCATTCTCAAATCCTCATAACCTTTCCTCTTGGCGACTATGCGATAGGAGAAGGAAATGTTAGAGCCTGCTGGACCTCTTACCTCAAAGGAATTAGCAGTCCTGTTTGCCACAGCCAAGGTCAAAGGCTCATCCTGAGGGGTTAAGAACACATGATATTTGACTGAGGTGTTAATCGATTGAGCAAAGAGCGGGTCTATCTGCACCAGTGCTCTGCCATTGACCAATTTACCCTCACCAAAGTCCTCAAACCAGTTCTCCGGAGATTCCATAGAATAAAGCAGACGATATTCTCCATTATCTAATTTTACTGCCGCACTCTTGGTTCCGGTAATTACGTGATTCCCTGAGAAATAACCTGCATAACCTGTGGTTGGTGCATAAGCATAGATTCCATATTCAGTTCCTGATACAGAGGAAGCAGAAAAATATCCAGCATATACATTTCCAGATGAGTTATTCGTTGCAATAACATCAATCGCATAATTAGTGGAAGAAGAGTTTGCTAGGCAATCTATGTAAATCCCTCTATGCAATCCAGTTCCTGAGCCAGATGTATAAAACGATCCTGCTGCAGCGTAACCTGTGGAAGTGTTCTCAGCATACGCATAAATACCACGAGTGCTGGCAGAAGAAGTGCCATACCCCTCTGCTCTTAAACCATAATGATTCCCTGTACCTGAGGTAGAGGTCTCAAAAAATCCACCATAAACATCACCAGTGGAAGAGTTAGAACCATATACGGAAATACCATAAGTGGTTGAATCAGCTGCGCCGTAGCTTGTTGCTCTTATCCCATAATGTTTCCCTGTGCCACCAGAAGAATTGGTGAAATATCCACTATAAGCAGTGCCATCTGATGAATTTGAAGCATAATTATAAGAACCATAGGTGACTGCAGAGGAACTGCCGTAAGAAGTGGTATAGGTACCAAAATGAGCTCCTGTACCAGTTGAAGAATTGGAAAAATATCCCCCATAAACCCATCCAGAAGAAGAGTTCTTTGCATAACCATAGATTCCATATGCA
>JAOUFL010000068.1 GCA_029858245.1 Candidatus Zixiibacteriota bacterium | reverse complement strand
AGCTGGTCGTAATCCAGTGTATCATCAGCCGTAGTGCTTTTTAAAATCATATTCCCCTTATTATCATATCGGTAAATCGCCGACTCGTAACCAGTGATGCTATCAAGCTTGTTGGAGGAATAATGGTAAAAAGTAGTATCATAACCCATTATCTCCATCATACGGTTCCCCGCATCGGAATAAACATACCAGATAGTATCTCTTGCCGGACTCAGGGTATCGGAATAAAATGAGTCTGAAACGGCAAAGGTTAAGCGGTTCAAATCATCATAAGCCAGGCTCTCGCTTTTTGCCGATTTAACCAGATCATCGATCCTGACGATATTCCCCACCTTGTCATAATAATACTTGCGTCTGGTTATGTTGGTATCCGTTGCCAGGCTATCCACCCAGTATCTCTGGTTATACTTTATGGTGGTGGTTATACCGTTACCGTAGGTGAAGGACGTAGGTCCTCCATAGGGGGCATAGTCCATATCCGTAATCAGACGTTTGGTCGTTCTGAATTTGGTTGTTCTCAAACTGTCGAGCTGGTCAGCCTTATCATAGTAATAATATAGTTTCCTTCCATTGGGATATTCCATATAGGTAAGATTACCGTTTTTATCATAGCTGTATTTGGTGGTATAAGTGACCCCATCGATTTTTTTGATCTCCTGGTCCAATAAGCCTGTGTACTCGTAAGAGTAGGTAATGGTATCATATGGTGCTTCTTCCTTGTAAAGCCTGCCTATTCTATAGGAACTTGCGCCATCATAATCGTACGCGATATTCCTGGTGGTATCCTGGAATTTTATCAGGGTTAACCTGTTTAAGGCATCATAATAGTAGAGAATACTGTCACCTTCGGAATCTTTTTTCTTGACCAGGTTCCCGGCTTCATCATACTCATATTTGGTCACCCCTGTCACCGCAGAACTGTCCTGGGTGATATGTCCCTTATCGCTATATTTATATGAAGTAGTGTTATTGTCAGCATCGGTTACCGTTTCCAGGTTGTTCCTCAAATCATGGGTATAGATTGTTTTTAGGCTATCTTCATCTTTCCACTGTACAACCGTAGTAAGTCGGTTTAAATCATCATAACGGAAATCGACTGAATCACCCATAGCATCCCTTTTAAAAACTCTGTTCCCTACCTGGTCATAACGGAAAATGGTAGTATCATCATATGGACCAATTATCTTGGTCAGCAGGTCTTTTTTCGTGTCATACCCATAGTTCTCATACCAGGTCACAACTCCAAAGCTGTTGACTATTTCCTTTTTGGTAAGTCTGCTTTCGATATCATAAGTATACTTCAAAGAATCATTAACCCCGTTGACTATGGAAGCGAGCCTGTTGGCTGAATCGTAGTTATATTTTAAAGTATCCCCATTAGCCCTGATTATCTGGGTGACGTTTCCAAGGGAATTATAGGCATACTGAGTGATCGTGCTGTCCGATAAGGTTGAACCGTTTATAATCTTATTAGTTCTTCCCCTTCCATCGTAGAAATACCTGGTTTTAACGCTGTCGGGACCTATTATCAACTGGGGATTGCCCAAGGAATCGTATTCCGAATATGTGGTTACCAGAAAAGTATCGGAAACGTACTGAATAACAGAAGCTAACTCATTCCAGAGAGTATCATAAGTAAAAACAGTGGAATCCACCACATCAGTACTATTATCCCTGGGACCATCTATCTTAACCAACTGGCCATAACTGTTGTAAGCATAGTTTGTGGAATCGTAGTACCAATTGGATGTATCAACCATACCACTATCTTTAACCGAAGTTAAATTACCATTGGAATCATATGAATATATAGTCTTAGCGTTATTACTTGGATTGACTATACTTGCTCTCATAATAGAATCCGGGAGATTATAATTTGAATTGTAATAATATTTAGTGAGCTGTTCCAAAGAACTGTTGACCGCTCTGTACTCTCTTATCATGTTCCCGCGTTGATCATAAGCGAAACTGTCCGCTACACCGTTTTTATATTTCTTTCTTATTATCTTTCCTAGTACTCCGTACGTAAACTCAACATCCTGTACTCCGCTTCCTGAATTTTCAATCTTGGCTAAACGCCTTCTGTTTTTGCAGGGATCCCAGGTGGAACTATATATCGAGGTGTCACTGCCTGCGTCGATAACTTTAGTTTCTATGAAAGTTGGACATGTACCGGTTCTACAAGTGTAATTAAAGTTTATACTATTAACACCATTTTTTTGAGAGAAAGAGGATACTTTTTTATAACCATCATATTGGTAGTTGTATTCTGAGCCATCCGAATTCTCAATTTTAATAATACAGTCAGGGCAAGTTGCCGATAGCGATTGATAGATGTATTTGGTTGTGTCCGCTTTAGAAGCTGAGACATGATGTATAACCATTGCTGTATCAATATCGTTTACATAAGTTACTAATACTCTCCCCGACCCATCTTTTAAGGTATCTATCTTACCACTGTCGTTATATTCCAAGATCAATCTCCTGCCAGAAGCATTGTTTATAGTCTTAAGAGTATCCGAGGAATAAATGAGGGTAATCTGGTTGTTGTTTCTATCGGCTATATATTGTAGTACACCTGTTGAATCAAAATGCCATTTAGTATCATCAGTCTTGGTTAATGTATAACCTGAATCTGTAGTGTCGAATTCCAATTTGTAAAATATCCCACATGGTTTAAAAAAACGGAAACACTTTCTTCTGAGGTGGTATCATACCACGAGTGGTATTTAAATACCAACTCCCTACCCGTACCTTCCTTTAAAATTATGTCTCCAGTAACGGTATCTTCAACCAGGGAATAATCATAACTGTGTTTCCAGTTTGCAAATAAAGAACCTGAGAAATTAGCTTGACTGTTATAGCTCCTCACAAACTCAATGGGAAGACCTTTGCTGGATGCAATGGTTACATCCTTTTCAGCCATATACATGTTTCCGTTGCCTGTATTCACAGGGTCACCAAAAAGTTGCTCCGGTAATGGTGGAGGACCAAATTCAGAGGGTTCGGCTTGTTCTACTAGGGTTGTGTCAGGTATAGCCAAAGTAAACTCAATTGAACCACTCTGTGCTTCAGCCCGGCAGTACAGTCCACCATCTACCCATTGAAGTGCTGTTGAGCAAAGGTTAATTTTATCTCCTATTTTACCATAAACTAATATAGTATTGTGCCAGCTGCAGCTCCCGCAATACTCGGTAAAAAGCGAATGAATACTGCATATTGATTGTTCTTCATCACCACATACACCTACTCTGACTTCATTACTAAAATAAATCCTTCCACCTCCCCCAGCCGAGACACACAATACCCAAGCCCCTAAAGTATCGCCACTTGTGGGTGTAAAACTCACAACGTGTACAGATGGGCTTTCAGCATATACCGGGCATCCATCATAGTAATTTGACAACGGGCAAGTAGGATCACATCCATCTAATCCACACTGCCCCTTACTCTCGTTAACTACTAAAAGTGAAAAGAGCAAAAAACAAATAAAAAAAGCATTTCTTAAGAAATACCTTTTTAATCCCTTCAATCCATTGCTAAAAATAAAGCCTATCATCTTACCTCCCTGTTATAAATTATGAGTTGATTGTTAGAGTCCCCAAAAATATCTCCCTACATGTAATTTAGTCGCAAATTAAAGATATATTATAATATTTGTCAAGAAAAAATGAATTTTTTAGTCTAATATTTTGGGAAAGATAAATTTATTTATTCAATTCGGTAGAATTCAAAATAAGTTATCTGGAGCATAAGATGTTTTCCCTTTCTTTCACTATCCGTCTTTTATATATTTCCGATAATCTTTATAGGTTGTTAAACAGATAATAAATGACAGAACAGACTTCAAAATTTTCCTTAAAATTCCACTGGTCGAGCTACCTTCTGGCTTTTCTTTTTATCCTGCTCTATTTTCAGGTGATTACCGGTCTGGTGGAGCACTGGTGGGAGGACCCCAATTACTCTCACGGGTTTCTGGTTCCCCTGATCAGCGCTTATCTTGTCTGGAAGAAAAAAGACAGGTTAAAAACCCTGGAGTCTAAAAGGTCTTACCCTGGTTTGATTATTATGCTTTTAGGGCTGGGGATTTATATCATTGGTACTGCCGGGGCTGAATATTTTTCTGCCAGGTTTTCTATGATTGTCGTTCTTTTCGGGCTTGTATTTTTTCTCAACGGCAAAGAATGGGCCAAGGAGCTTTTGTTTCCAATTGCTTTCCTTGGCTTTATGATTCCGATTCCTTATGTGATTTACTATGCAATCTCCTTTCCCATGCAGCTTTTTTCAAGCAAACTAACCTATATGCTTTTGCATTTTATTGGATTACCTTCTATCAGGCAGGGGAATATCATTCACCTTCCTAATTATTCCTTAGAGGTGGTAGAGGCTTGCTCCGGATTAAGGTCTCTGGTTTCGCTTCTGGCACTAGGCGCTTTTTTCGCCTATATCACATTCAAATCGAACCTGAAAAGGATTATCCTGTTCTTGTCGGTATTTCCCATAGCCATAGGGGCAAATATATTCCGTATTTTTGTAACCGCTTTAGGGGCTTATGTAGTAAGCCCGAAATTAGCTGAAGACTTTTTACATAAAGTCTCAGGGTTGATCGTCTTTTTAATTGCTGTTTTCTCTCTTTTCATCTTCAGCCAGATTATAAAACTGTTAAGCTTAAAGAGAAAATAACTCCCCATTTACCCTGTTTTTTTGAAATATTTTTCTAATTTATCCAAAAATCTCTTAATGTAAGCTTTTACCTAATTTATGCAAGGTATTGCATAAAAAAGTTCAAATTATGAACAAATGCAGGATTATTATTAGCGTATTTATATAATAAGATTGAAATTCCCGGGAAATCAAAAGGCAAGTTAATGAAAAATCAGAAGTTAAAAGAACACCAAAAATATCCCAAATTAGCAGTTTTTAAATCTAAAAATTCAGTTATTGGCAGTTGATTTGCTAAAATTATAATTAAAGTATTTTGTTGTTTTTAAAATCTGGCGTGGAGGTCTCAAGTTGTCTAATTCTATTTCTACAATTTCTCAAAACAAATACATCAAGGGGTTACGAACGCATTTGTTTGATTCCTCAATTAGCATTAATCCAACACTCTCTTATACTGAGATAAACCTGATTTCCCCTAAATTAGAAGTTTTGCACAAAAAAGAAATAAACAATTTCAGGGATACGATAGCATTCTACTTTAAGGATTATTTTCTTTCCACCTTCTGTCTATTCATGTATGCAGTTACATATCTTGTGTTCCCCAAAGAGAAAACGCAAAAAGGATTAGGAGCCTATTATCTGGATAAAACCGAAAAATTACTTAAAAGGATTATAGATATTGGAGGTTCGGTAGCAGGGATAATTCTGTTTCTTCCTTTATTCTTTATAATAGGGATGCTGATTAAACTGGATTCATACGGACCTGTCTTTTTCAAACAGGAAAGAGTGGGTATGAACAGGAGAAAAAAGAACCGAAGGGTTCTCGGAATACGGGTTTCCAGTGAGGAAAGAAAAACCGAGCGAAGGGGAAAGGACGGTTTCGGAAAACCTTTCTATCTCTATAAATTCAGAACTATGGTGGTGGATGCCGAAAAAGGGTGCGGTCCAATATGGGCTAAGCAGGGTGATCCCAGGATCACACAAGTAGGAAAAGTATTAAGGAAAACCAGGATGGATGAGCTACCGCAACTTCTTAACGTGTTAAAAGGAGAGATGAGTTTAGTGGGACCAAGGCCTGAAAGGTATCATTTCGTTAAGGATTTTACCAACAGAGTCGATGGGTACCACTACCGCTTAAAAGTGAAACCAGGCATAACCGGACTGGCACAGGTTGAAAACGGCTATGACTCTTCGATCGATGACGTTAAGTTAAAAGTATATCATGATCTGAATTACATACGGGAATGGTCCATACTGAAGGATTTCGTGATTATGCTGAAAACTATTTTAGTGGTAGCCCTCGGAAAAGGTGCATATTAGACTTTTCTTTGACTGAAGGTCCATCCTGCCTGCGGCAGGATTTTTTATTTCTGTATATAAAAAAAACTTGCTTTATTCATAGTATAAATGTATTCTTAGGCTATCTTGATAGTTTTCTAAGGAGAACCTATGATTACTAAAATCAGCAGAATAATCTGGTTTATAAGTCTCGTCCTTTTTCTTTTTCAGCCCGCCTTTTCACAGGAAGAAGAGAAAAAATCTGAGGCGGGGCTGGTTATAACCTCGATTCCTTCAGGAGCAACAGTTTTTTTAGAGGGAGAGTATAATCTGGTTGCCACTACTCCAGCGACTCTTCCACATAATTTAATAGGAAGGTACAGGATTAAAGCTCTTAAGGATGGTTACGAGAACTGGAAAACCAATATGTGGTTAGACGGGACAACTGCCAATCGTATTTCGATTACCCTTGTTCCCAAGACCAGGTTTAAAGGTGCTTTGAGGTCGGTTTTGATCCCAGGCTGGGGGCAGTTTTATTATGGGGAGAAGAAAAAGGCTTTCCTCTTTAGCTTATCCGCCCTGGGAGCAGCTATGGCTTATGCTATAGCGGATGCGGATTTCTCCGATAAAAACGATGCATATGTTAAAGTTAAAAATGATTACAATGCAGCAAGAAGTATAGAGGAGGTTAACAGGCTGAAACAGTTACTGGATGAAAAACAGAGGGAAGCCTATGATGCTGAGAATATCAGAAGAGCTACAATCGGGCTGGCGATTGCAGTTTGGGGATTTAACTTAATGGATGCATTAGTGTTTTTTCCTTCCTTCGAAGATGGCTTAAGTGTGGGCAGCTCGATTTCTCTGGAGCCAGGAGAAGTAGGGTTAAAATTAAGTTTAACCAAAAACTTCTAAAAGGAGAAAAAAATGAGGGGAAAAGTTTTGATTCTTATTTTTCTTCCCATTTTACTTTTAAGCGGGTGTGAAAGGAAGATCAAAAGTCCTACCAGCCCGGATAAAGATTTCAGTGTTCCTCCCACTCCCAGAAATATTGAGGTAAAGGTGGGAGATCAGAGAATTGTTCTGAGCTGGGACATAAGCGATACCACGGAGATTGAAAAGTATAAAATCTATCGCGCAGACACAAGCGGGGTAACCCCATCACTTTACGATTCCACAGTTAACACCCAATACACCGATAGATCAGTTAAGAATGGACGTGAGTATTTTTATCAAATCTCGGCAATGGATAGGAACGGTTTTGAAGGCTATAAATCTAGCATAGTCTCTGCCAGATCTAATCTATATGGAATAATTATCAATGAAAACCGTAATCTGACCAACTCCCTTAATGTGACCTTAAGACTCATAGCACCAGTTTCTACCATATATATGATGATAGGAAATGACTCACTTTTTTCAAATTCCACCTGGGAGAATTTCTTGGTTACCCGAAACTGGGTTCTGGAGGCAGGAGATGGCGAGAAAAAAGTCTACGTCAGATATAAAGACCAGGATGGAAACGAAACCTCAGACTTCTATCAGGACAAAATCATTCTGGATACCCAGGCGCAGATATTCAGTCTGACCGAGGATACCGAGGGAGAGATTAAAAGCCCCGGGGATGTCATTCATTTTAGATTGGAGGGTAGAGAGCTATTTAGTCAAGCAACCGTAGATTTAGGAATCCTGACAAATATCAGGCTTTATGATGACGGAGGTAATGGTGATCAGACTTCTGAAGACGGGATATACGAGCTGGATTATCTTGTACCTCTGAATAACGAGATGGAGCAGGCAATAGTGGTAGGTCATTTCAAGGATGAAGCAGGTAATCAAGCACCTTCTTTTACTGCTCCGGGAAAAGTTACCATTCAAATTCCTCCAATCCCGGTATTCCTTTTCCCTATCTCTTCTTTATCCCAGTCGAGTTTAACCCTTTATTGGACGCAGAGTCAGGATAATGATTTTTACTCTTACCGCATCTACAGGGCGAGCACAGATTTAGTCGATAATGAATCGCTTCTGGTAAGTGTCATTACCACTCGAAGCATTACCAATTATTCCGATACCGGACTTAAATCCGGGATTGACTATTTCTACAGTGTATATACCTATGACAAGTCCGGACTATACAACGGAAGTAATGTGGAAAAGGGCACAACCTTGGAAAACAAATCTCCAGAACCGGTGAATGTCTCCTTATCTCAGGTTGACAGCACTACTTTGAGAATTTCCTGGTCTCAAAACCGCGATGATGATTTCGACTTCTATCAAGTTTTCAGAATTGAGACTGACACCAACAGCATAGCTATCATCAGTCAGCAATCAACAACGAATTACAACGATTCACAGCTTAAACCGGGAATCGAATATTGCTATTATATACTGGTTCATGACAGGGAGGGACTGGTTTCGGACCCGTCCCCTGCTGTCTGCTGGATTCCTTAACATATCACGGGAAGATGACTATTCTTCAGAAAATCAATTTTTTCTTTTCTGTTTACCTAGCGGGATTAAAATCTTTCAAGAAACCGGTACTATATCTACCCTTTCTCGTATATGGAATTGTCCAGTTGCTTTTGCTTCTGGTTCTGGTTAATTTCTATTCTCCCCTTTTCTCGTTTGCCTTAGTCCCGCTGGTGAAAAAGTTTATGGGTGATTATATTCTACATTATCCAGCTTATTTTATTTTTCTGCCCAAGATATTCTCGAGAGCGAGCCTGTTTCTGGGAGGGATTTTTGGTATTATCACAGTAGGTTGGGCAATCTATCTTTTTTTCTGTTATTTTTTAGCTGACAGGAAAATTGAAATCATCAACGGATTAAAACTAACTTTCTCCAAGTATATTTTATTGTTAGGCATATGGGTATTGGAGACTATTGTTCTTTTGGGCTGGTTCTTTTTTGTGTCCAGGGTCATAGGAAAAGGATTCTTGGAAGGAAACCTGAAAAAAGAGATAGCTTTTGAGATTTTTAGCCTGGGCACCGGGGCAGTGTTTTACGGATTTTTCGCGTATTCCATTCCAGCCATAATCCTGAGCGGCAAAAACATCATTTCTTCCTTGGTTTTGAGCATTATGATCTTCAGGAGGAATTTCTTCAGCACTTACTTTTTTGTATTCCTGCCCAATCTCCTGACTTTTCCATTTAGCTTTTTGTATCGCAGAGCGCCTTTATTACTTTCCAAGTTCAACCCGGAGATCGTCTCGTTAATTCTGGTTCTGCAAATAGGAATAACGATGGTAGCTAATTACATACTCATTTCAGTTATTACCCGTTTCTATCTTTATGATCAGGGTTTGGATTAAAGTCCTTAATTCTATAGAAAAATAATTCTTTGACGAAAGAAACTTTAGGGCTATATTTTCCCAGAAGGAGATAATGTTAATTGTTTTTCAAATACTTATTGGTGCTTCCCTTCTGGTTTTGACAGGATGCGAGCTGTGGGTATTTCTAAAATCAACCAGAGGGGTGAATAAAAAGAGCTTTCTTTTTCTCAACCTCGCCAATCTCTCCGTGCTTTTGGGTTATCTCTGGCTCTTTCTGAAAAAAACTCCGGCAGGATCTGGTCCCGGTTTTTTCATTTTAGCTTTTGGTATTGTTTTCATCCCCCCCCTGTGGATACTTTACACTACCTCTTTGGGTCGTGAGGATTCAAAAGCCGAGCTGAAAAAAGTGGTGTTAAATTTTGCTCCTTTCTTGATCCTGAGTTTTTTCTTTTTATTCTGGCATTTAAAAGGGGGCATTATGGTAATAAAGAAAGACATATTTGGAGAGATGGTTTTTTATTTTAGCCAGCGAGGTAAACTTTTCTTAGCTTTCCTCTTAAGTGGGGCGATTTTATCTATCTTAAACCTGGAAAGCACCTTTCGCTCTACTATAGTAACGGAGAGGAAAAGGTTAATGCTTCCGCTGATATCCAGTTTAGCTCTTCTGGGCTTACTAATTTACCTGGTTACTGCTGGATTTATGGGAGAGGATGCTCCGATTACCAGCCTGGTCTTTTTGAGCTGGGGTATACTGGGTAGCTTTTGGGCGATAAGCTTATGCAGATATTTCAGAGAAAGGATTGAATCAATTCAAATCAGCAGGCAGGCAGTATATTCTTCAGCGATCTTGATACTCATCGGTGGTTATTTGATAATAGTTGGGTTAATA
>JAOUFL010000067.1 GCA_029858245.1 Candidatus Zixiibacteriota bacterium | reverse complement strand
GCTTTTGGCTACCCGAAAACAGATGTCTTTAACATTGGCACGGGGATGGAGACAGACGTGAATAAGCTCTTTAAACTATTAAAAGAAAAAACAAGCTCAAAGCAAAAAGAGATACATGGCCCGGCAAAGAAAAGTGAGCAAAGACGGAGTATTCTGGGATGTTCTAAAGCAAGAAAACAATTGGGCTGGAAACCGGAGTACAGTTTAGAAAAAGGAATAGAGGAAACGGTTAAATATTATAAGGGAGAATCGTAAAGAAAGAAGTTCAGAGTCTTGACCCACATTCTAACAAGTCAGGTATAAATTAATAAAGGTAAAAAGTGAGCAGAATAGTTGTTCTGGGTTCTTCTTCAGGAATGCCAGATTCTACCAGGGCTTGCTCTTCAATTTTGATCGAGACCAATAACAACTCATATCTCATTGATGTCGGTGAAGGGTGTGCCTCATCAATTATAAGACATAATATAGATCCGGAGAAAATCGGACAGGTTTTTGTGACCCACACTCATTCAGACCATTCTATGGGAATTTTTATGCTGGTTCAGATGATGCATCTATTGAAAAGAAAGAAGAACCTGGATATCTACCTGCCCGAAGAAGCTTTGTTCTGGTTCGAGAATATGTTTGATGCGGTCTACCTTTTTCAGGATAACCTTAGCTTCGGATTCGAACTTAAACCCATTAACATTGATTTTGTTTACCAGGATGAGGACTTGATCTTAAAAGCCTTCCCGAACCAGCATCTTCTTTCCAATGAGGATTTCATAAAAGAACAAAGCTTAACCAATAAAATGGAAAGCTATTGTTTTTTAATTGAGATTGATGGTAAAAGAATAGTGTATTCGGGGGACATCGCAGGAATAGAAGATATAGAAAGTCAGTCAGAGGGGGTCGATTTTCTATTATGTGAGTCAACTCATATTAAGGTAGAGGAGCTTGTAGAACTTGCTTCAAGAAAAAAAGTTAAATCGACCATATTAACCCACATTCATGATAGTATGGATAAAGATAAAACAAGCATAGTGATGATGGGGAAGAAGCACGCTTACAAAAATATCGTGTTTGCTTATGATGGACTTTGTATAGATATAAAATGAAATAATTTGACAAATATATAAATAGATTGTATATTAAAAGTTTTAAAATAGACAGGAGGTATTATGCCAGAACCCAGAATTTATAAGAACTATATCAATGGTGAGTGGGTGGAATCTGTTAGCAAAAGGTCTTTTGAGAATAGAAATCCAGCGGATTCGAGAGAGGTATTAGGTATTTTTCAGAAATCTAACCAGCAGGATACTGAGATGGCTATTGGTGCAGCCAGGGAGGCGTTCAATAAATGGAGATTGGTACCTGCTCCGAAAAGAGGGGAGATACTTTTCAAGATTGCCGAGATCCTGATAAAGAGAAAAGAGGACTATGCCAGGCAGATGACCCAGGAGATGGGGAAAGTTCTTAAAGAGACCAGGGGAGATGTTCAGGAAGCAATAGATATGAGTTATTATATGGCAGGAGAGGGAAGAAGGCAGTTCGGGTTTACCACGCCATCTGAGCTTCCCAATAAATTTCAGATGTCAGTAAGGATGCCCCTGGGAGTATGTGCTATGATTACGCCCTGGAACTTTCCCATGGCGATTCCCTCCTGGAAGATTATGCCAGCATTAGTCTGCGGGAATACAGTGGTTATAAAACCAGCTACGGATACACCTCTTTCAGCTTATAATCTGGTAAAAGTATGCGAGGAGGCAGGTGTACCAAAAGGTGTGATCAATCTGGTTACAGGCTCCGGTTCTGAAGTTGGACTACCGCTGATGAGCTCTAAGAATGTAAAAGTAGTTTCCTTTACCGGCTCGACCGAGGTTGGCAGGAAAGTATCAGAAGCCTGCGCTCCGGATTTCAGGCATGTTCACCTGGAAATGGGAGGGAAAAATGCCATTATGGTGATGGACGATGCCAGGATCGACCTGGCAGTAGAGGGAGCTTTATGGGGTGGGTTCGGAACTACCGGACAGAGGTGTACTGCCACCTCCAGGGTAATTGTACATAAAAAAGTAATGAAAGAGTTTACGGATAAATTCGTAGCCGCAGCTAAATCACTGAAAATAGGTAACGGTTTAGATCCAATGGTTGAGATGGGACCCTCGATCAACGAAAGTCAGCTGAAGACAGTTATAGAGTATGTCAGCATTGGCAAAGAAGAGGGTGCTAAACTTCTCTGTGGTGGAAACAGGTTAACCTCAGGCAATTACCAGTATGGGTTCTTCCACGAGCCTACGATTTTCGGTGAGGTTGATCCCCAAATGAGGATTGCCAAAGAAGAGATATTCGGTCCAGTTGTATCAATTATCCCCTGTGATAGTCTGGAACAAGCCATTGAGATAAACAACGGCACTATCTATGGACTTTCCTCATCTGTTTATACTCAAGACGTGAACAGGGCTTTTGTCACAATGAGGGATGCTTATACCGGCATATTCTACGTGAATTCTTCAACCATTGGAGCGGAAGTACATCTTCCATTTGGCGGTACAAATCAGACTGGGAATGGGCATAGAGAAGCCGGAATTGCGGGTATTGATGTTTTCTCCGAATGGAAATCGATCTATGTGGATTTCAGCGGAAAATTGCAGAAGGCACAGATCGACGCTTGATTAAATTTGCTTTCCAGTTATAAATAGTCAGGTTGAGGGTAGAGAGGCTTACTCTGCCATTAACATTTTTAAGTATGGAGGAACATGAAAGGCAATTTTATGCGTAAAAGAAAAGTTTTAATAATGGGGGCAGCAGGCAGGGATTTTCACAATTTTAATCTGGTTTACCGTAATAATCGGCAGTATCAGGTGGTGGCTTTCACTGCTACCCAGATTCCGGATATCGAGGGCAGAAAATATCCACCAAAACTGGCGGGTAAGTTGTATCCTAAGGGAATCCCTATCTGGTCTGAGCAGAAGCTGACCGAGCTAATCGAGAGATATAAGATCGATGAAGTGGTTTTCTCTTACAGCGATGTCTCGTACGAATATGTAATGCACAAGGTCTCTCTGATACAATCCGCCGGAGCGGATTTCAGGATTTTGGGGGGGAAAAACACAATGCTAAAATCGAAACTGCCGGTAATAGCGGTTTGTGCAACCCGTACCGGGAGCGGAAAAAGTCAGACCACCCGCAAAGTCTGCGAGATATTGAAAAAGATGGGGAAGAAAACCGCGGTGATCCGGCATCCCATGCCCTATGGCAATTTAGCCCAGCAGGTATGTCAAAAGTTCACCAGACTTTCTGATCTGGATAAATATAAATGCACTATCGAAGAAAGGGAAGAATATGAACCACATATCGAGAGGGGGAATATAGTTTACGCTGGGGTGGATTACGGAGTGATTTTAAATCAAGCAGAAAAAGAAGCACAGATTTTAGTCTGGGATGGAGGGAATAACGATCTGCCTTTCTACTACCCGGATTTGCATATTACCGTGGTTGATCCCCTCCGGGCTGGAGATGAGATCAGCTATTTCCCCGGTGAAACCAATCTTATCTCAGCGGATGTTTTAGTGATAAACAAAGTTGATTCTGCCAGTCCAGAAAGTATCAAGGAGGTCAGTCAGAATATTAAAAAAGTAAATCCACATGGGATAATAATAAAAGCAGCTTCACCTATTTCCATGGATAAACCCGAATTGGTAAAGGGCAAAAAGGTTCTGGTAATTGAGGATGGTCCGACACTGACTCATGGCGAGATGAGTTACGGAGCAGGCATAGTCGCAGCAAAGAGATACGGTGCTGAAAAGGTAGTCGATCCAAAACCTTATGCAGTGGGTTCCTTAAAAGAAGTCTACAGTAAATACTCCCATATGGGAGCGCTTCTTCCAGCTATGGGTTACAGCAAAAAACAGATAGGTGAATTGCAAAGGGTGATAAACTCGGTTGAATGCGATTCGGTAATAATAGCCACGCCAATTGACTTAGGCAGGATTTTAAAGATCAATAAACCCTCAGTCAGGGTTGGATACGAATTGCAGGAAATAGGCAAACCGGATTTAACAGAGGTGTTAAGTAAATTTGTAAAAAAGTAGCGAGGAGTGAGGAAGGCTATAGGTTAAAGGTGATAGGTAGTAAGGACAGAACATTGTTCTGTCCATTTAGCTAAAGGAGGGGCACGGCGTGCCGTGCCCCTACAGGAATTTGGGCGAACACGTTGATTCGCCCCTGCAAAAAAAGAAGTATGAAAAAGAAAAAAGCAGTCGTAGCTCTGGGCGGGAATGCCATTACCCGAAAAGAGCAAGAGGATACGATTGAAAATCAGTTCAGAAATACAACCCAGAGCTTATCCGGCGTGGTCGAGCTGATAAAGGATGGTTTTAATTTAGCTATTACTCACGGGAATGGTCCGCAGGTAGGAAATGTGATTTACCGGGTAGAATTAGCCCGGGGTAAAGCACCTTATCTTCCCCTATACATCTGTGTAGCGGATACTGAGGGCGGAATGGGTTATATGATTGAACAATGTCTGAGGAATAAATTGAAGCAGGAAAACATAAACCGTGATGTGGTAACTGTGGTCACTCAGGTTATCGTGAGCAAAGAGGATTCCTCTACAGTAAATCCCTCAAAATTCATCGGACAGTTCTATACCAGAGAGGAAGCTGAAAATTTTGCCCGGGAAAGAGGCTGGAAGGTGAAAAAAGATTCGAACCGGGGCTGGAGAAGGATAGTGCCCTCACCCATACCCTTAGCAATAGCGGAGAAAGATTCCATCAAAAATTTAGTAGAAAACGGGTTTATAGTTATCGCTGCTGGAGGAGGGGGTGTTCCGATTTTCAGAAGAGAGGATGGAACTTTACAGGGATTAGATGCGGTTATCGATAAGGATAGGGCTTCAGCTGTATTAGCACGGGATATAGGGGCGGAGTTACTTCTAATTTTGACCGAGGTAGAGAAAGTAGCCTTAAATTACGGAACACCCCAGCAAAAAAATTTAGATAAGATAAGCTTAAAAGAGGTTAAAAAATATCTAAGCGAAGGTCATTTCCCGGAAGGGAGTATGGGTCCCAAGATAGAATCGGCTATTCAGTTCCTGGAATCCGGCGGCAAAGAGGTGATTATTACCTCGATTGCCAGGGTTTATGATTCGGTTAAGAGAAAAGCAGGAACCAGAATAACAGTTTAAAAGTTCAAAGGTTCAAAAGTTCAAGGTAAAAAATAACGGATGACAGAGAAGAACTGTAGGGTCGACCCGGCAGGATCGCCCCTACAAAAAACCTTTTCGTGGTACGAGGCTTTTAGCCTCGCTTGTGAGACCATGCAGGATGTAGCGTCGGGCTTTATACCCGACGAAAACAAAATAGGGCTTGATAAATCAAGCCCCTACAAAAAATAGCGTAGGGATTCGATTTTATAGAACCCAGATCTATATCAGGAGGAAAAGACAGATGAGTAATATTAAACCCCGGGTCTATAAGAACATCTCTTCTTCAGAAGCTATGGAGCTGGAAAATAAATATGGTGCTCATAACTACCATCCGTTACCGGCAGTGTTAGCTAAAGGTGAAGGGGTTTACCTCTGGAGCCCGGAGGGTAAGAAATATTATGACTTTCTTTCAGCTTACTCGGCTGTAAATCAGGGGCACTGCCATCCGCGTTTGGTGAAAATCATAAAAGAACAAGCCGGGACTTTGACTTTAACCTCACGCGCTTTTTACAATAACTGGCTGGGTCCTTACGAAGAGAAAATGACCAGGCTATTTGGATATGATAAATTGCTGCCTATGAACTCCGGAGCTGAGGCTGTGGAAACCGCTCTGAAGCTGGCTCGAAGATGGGGTTATGAGGTGAAAGGCGTGTCTCCGGATCAGGCAAAGATAATCGTTTGTGAAAATAATTTCCACGGCAGAACTATTACTATGGTTAGCCTGTCGACTGATCCTGAAAGTTGTGGGTTCTTCGGACCATTTACCCCCGGTTTTGTTAAAATTCCCTTTGATAATCCGGATGCACTTAAATCTGTCATTGATGAGAATACTGTAGCTTTTCTGGCAGAGCCAATTCAGGGGGAGGCAGGTGTCTATGTGCCGGAAGAAGGTTATCTGAAAGCCTGCAGGGAAATCTGCACTAAAGCTGGCATCCTTTTGATGGCGGATGAAATCCAAACCGGATTATGCCGTACTGGAAGGATGCTTTGTTGTGAGTATGAGGCTGTTCGACCAGATGTTTTAATTCTGGGTAAAGCCCTTTCTGGTGGGTTTATGCCTGTTTCCGCAGTACTTTCAGATGATGAAATTATGCTCATCATCAAACCAGGTCAGCATGGTTCTACCTTCGGAGGAAACCCCTTAGCCTGCAGGCTGGCTATGGAGGCAATTGATATTCTGGTTGAGGAAAATTTAGCGAATAATGCTTACAATATGGGCAGGATTTTCAGAGATGGATTGGTCAAAATAAATTCTCCTTTGATTAAGAAAGTCCGGGGTAAAGGATTACTCAATGCTATGGTAATTGAACCTATTACCATAAAAGGTGAAACCAAAACTGCCTGGGATGTCTGTTTAAAGTTAGCTGAAAATGGACTTTTAGCCAAACCAACCCATAATGACATCATTCGCTTTGCACCACCGCTGGTCATTACCGAAACACAGATTTACGAATGTCTGGATATCATAAAGAGTAGTTTACAACAGTTTTTGAAATAATAGCAGTTATTTATTAGAGATGTAGAGGGGTGAAATTTGTCGTCATCCACAGGTGGGTGGTCGATATCAGGTCCGAGTTGAAAGGGTGGGTTATACGCAAATCTGGCTGAAGAATAACAAATCAAAAAGACGGATAATACTATTTCTGGTCAGCTGGGCAATATGGGGTCTGATTTTTCCGGTTATAACCCTTGGTGAAGACACTGGTATTCTTAAGGGTATAGTAACTGATGGAGCAACCCGGCAACCTCTGAAAGGTGTAAGCATCATCCTGACCGGAACCAGGCTTGGAACAGCTACTGATCACTCTGGATATTTTCAGATCAAAGATATCCCTGCTGGAACTTATAAAATGATAACCAGCATCATAGGCTATAAATCAGACACCACGCTGGTTACGATATCTCCACAGGGTATCTTGGAATCGAACATCAATTTGGAATCTAAAGCCGTTGACCTTCCTGCTGTGGTCGTTTCCGCTGAGCGTTTAGCAGAAAGAAGCTGTGTGAGCGACCATTCGATAGAGAGGCAATCCGTTCTCAGCAGAGAAGGGCAGACTCAAGATCCGCTTCGAGTGATTCAAACCCTGCCAGGAGTTACCTCTTTAGGAGACCTGTTTTCCCCCTCTCAGATATATGTGCGTGGAGGTGGACCAGAGGAAAACCTTTTCCTCCTTGACTGGACAAAGGTTCACTGGCCCTGGTATTTTGGCGGTATGAAATCTGTGTTCAACTCTGAAATTATAGATAAGATTGAACTATTGACCGGTGGTTTTCCGGTGAAATATGGTGACTGCCTATCTTCAGTGCTTAATGTAAGCACTCGTGAAGGTAATCGTGAACGTTTCGGTGGTAATTTCTCTCTTGGTTTAGCAAATACTCAGTTAGTATTAGAGGGTCCTATTACCTGCAGAGGATTTTTTCTTGTTTCCGGACGTCGGAGTTATCTTAACTTTATTATGGGAGAGTATGAGGGATTCCCGGTGCCAGGATTTTACGATTTCAATTTCAAATTTGGATATGAGCCCTGGTCTGGGCAGAAGATTAATCTATCCGGACTGGTGACCAATGAGAAGATAGACTATAACAACCCTGACCCGGAGCCTGGCATCCCAAGTAAACTCTTCGATAAGGGTAAAATCAATACCCAGAGTCTGGAATGGAAACACATAATCAGTAGAAAGCTGTATTCCCTCTCAGCTCTTACCCGGGAGGAGATAAGATATGATGTAGAAGTCGGACGGTTGGAGAAACTTGATATCTGGGCTTTGGATTTGGGTTTTAGAGAAGACCTGACCTGGGAACTTAATCCTGAGCATGAAATTAAAACTGGATTCGAACTCGGGCATATAAAACTTGATCTGAAGGAAACATTACCTTTCTCCGCACACTATTATGACCCGAATGTAGACCCGAATGACCCAACTACTCCAGTAGTGGACTATAAGGTGGTTGGAAAACTCTGGAGCAGGGGTTGTTACCTTCAGGATTCCTGGAAGCTAACTGAAAAATTTTCCTTAACCGGTGGTATGAGAGTAGACTATCTTGATTTCAATCATAACATAGATTTTTCACCCAGGATAACTCTGGAATATAAATTGAATAATACCTCTTCGATCAGGAGTGCATGGGGTATATATTATCAGAATCCAGAATTTGAGCACCTTTCCAAGAACCGCAGTTTAGAGTCAAAGAAGGCTACACATTATATTCTGGGGCTGACTAAAAGGTTCAGCCAGAGCTGGTCAGGCTGGATAGAATTATATCAAAAAGATTATAGAGGTCTGGTAACTGTGGATACACTTGAGAACTATTCAAATGATGGCTATGGTTATTCGCGTGCTATGGAGTTATTTTTTGAAAAGGAAAAGGGCAATCTCACTGGCTGGATTAGCTGTTCATTTGGGATTACTAAACGAAAAGAGTTCCAGGACTATACAAAAACCTACTCTGATTTTGACCAGCGCCATATGCTCTCGGCAGTACTCGATTGGAATTTCTCCAGGAAATTTACCTTAGACCTGCAATTCAGATATGCAACCGGTCGTCCCTATACGCCAGCCATTCGTTATGAGCTCCAGAGAATCGAAGGGAGATGGATTTGGGTGCGAATCTATGGAAAAACCAACTCTGAGAGGTACCCATCATTCCACCAGCTCAATTTCAGGCTTCAATATGATTGTTTAATGTTCAATTTGAGCACATCACTATATTTAGAAGTATGGAACCTTTACAATCGGAAAAATGTGCTGGATTACAGTTATAAGTATAGTTCAGTATATGAGAATTATATTAAAAAAAGTGCTTATCATTGTACTCCTTTCTTACCTTCTTTAGGTTTCAGGATTAACTTTTAACAAAGAGATAGTTGTGGTTGTTTTTTTCTGCAAATCCATTAAAAAGTAAGTAGATTCCCGTTGACATTCACTCAACAAATATTAGATTCAAAGATAAACATTTTTCATTCTGGTAGGTCAGACACTCCTATCTGACTGCTTGACAAAATCAAATAAGAAAGTCATGTCCAGGTTAAAAAACCTAATCATAGACGAAATCCTCAAAAAGGGCAAAATCTATGAGGTAGGAGGGGTGGTCAGAGACAGTATTATCTCACCGGTTCTGCCGGATAAGGATACGGATTATCTGGTCTGCGGTATTCCGATAGATGAGTTATGCCTTATTCTTGAAAAATTCGGCAAGGTCGATTTAGTGGGCAAATCTTTCGGAGTAATTAAGTTCAGTCCTAAGAAGAAGTACTCCGAGGATGAAGAACCGAAGACCTTCGACATCGCACTTCCGAGGAAAGAATACAGCACCGGTCCAGGTCATAAGGATTTCCAAGTCGATTTCGACCATAATCTCAAAATAGAGGAGGACCTGAATAGAAGGGATTTCACCATCAATGCGATGGCTTATGACCTTCAATCCGGAAAAGTGCTCGATCCCCTGGAGGGGAAAAAAGATATCAAAAACAGGCTTATCCGTATGACCAATCAGGATTCTTTTAAAGACGACCCTTTGAGGATGCTCAGGGGGATTCAGTTCGCTGCCAGGTTTGAGTTCGAGATCGAAAAAGAGACCTATAAGAGTTTAGTAGAAAATGCCGGATTAATTAATACCATTTCCACTGAGAGGATTCAGGAGGAATTAAATAAACTCTTAACCAGAGCAAAATACCCCAGCACCGGTTTCAGACTAATGCATAAGACCGGATTATTAAAGGAGATTTTACCGGAGTTAGATGCCTGTGTGGGTATAGAACAACCGGGTGGTTATCACGAGTATGATGTTTTCGAGCATACCCTCTTAACTGTGGATAGCGCCCACCCTGATTTAGTCATCCGGTTAGCCTGTCTTTTACACGATATCTCCAAGCCCCAGGCAAAGGCATTGACTGAAGATGGGGCAACATTTTACGGGCATGAGAAAAAAGGCTCAAGGGTGACTAAAAATATTCTTCTGAGGCTGAGATACTCCAACGAAATCACCTCAACAGTAACCCTTTTAGTGG
>JAOUFL010000066.1 GCA_029858245.1 Candidatus Zixiibacteriota bacterium | reverse complement strand
AACTTTTCTTAAAGCTGAGTTAGGCTTTTTGGGAGTGGAGGTATACACTCTCGTGCACACACCTCTTCTCTGAGGGCATCTTTGCAATGCTGGTGCTTTTTCCTTTCCCTTCGCCTGCTTCCGGCCGTGTTTAATCAGCTGATTAATAGTGGGCAAACTTATTCTCCCTTGCTGAACTGTCTGTTTGTTTTATTCTTCCTGTGTTTTACACCTTATAAAAGCTCTTAATTAAATTATAAAACAAATAATTTAAATATTAATCAATATTTGTCAAGCATTTTCTTTTATAACGCTTTCTTCAACTTCAGTTTTCTCTTCTTCTTTCAATTCAATATTTCTGTAAAACTCTAACCCGGTTCCAGCAGGTATTAACCTACCTATTATCACATTCTCTTTCAAGCCCAAAAGCCCATCAGTTTTTCCCGAAACGGCAGCCTCAGTCAATACCCTGGTAGTTTCTTGAAATGACGCTGCTGAGATAAAACTCTCGGTAGTTAATGAAGCTTTAGTTATCCCCAGTAGAAGAGGTTGGAAAGTTGCAGGCTCTCCACCTTCAGCAATCACCTTTTCGTTCTCCTCCCTGAATTTTATCTTATCCACCTGCTCACCTTCAAGAAAATTAGTATCACCAACATCTTCTACCTTTACCTTTTGAAGCATCTGCCTGACGATAACCTCAATGTGTTTATCGTTAATTTTTACTCCTTGCAGCCTGTAAACCTCTTGAATCTCATTCACCAGATATTCCTGTACTGCATTAGGTCCTTTAATCCTTAAAATATCATGAGGGTCTATTGATCCCTCGCACAATCTGTCCCCGGCTTTTACCCGGTCACCTGAATGAGCCCTCATATGTTTACCGTGAGGTATGAGATATTCTCTAACCTCTCCCTGATCACCGCGAACGAATATCTGGGTAGCACCTCTAACTATCTTCCCGAATTCCACAACTCCATCAACCTCGCTAACGATAGCTGGCTCCTTGGGAGTTCTCGCTTCGAAAAGCTCTGCCACACGAGGAAGCCCGCCAGTTATATCTCTGGTTTTGGAGATCTCACGCGGTATTTTCACCAGTGCATCTCCAGCTTTAATTTCATCACCCGCATGCACTAAAAGATAAGCTCTGGTTGGGATGGAATAATTTCCAGCCTTCTTGCCTTTGCTGTCGACCACGACAATTTGTGGTCTATATGTCTTCTCTCTCTGTTCCATAACTACTCTTTGACGCAGCCCCGTGGTTTCATCAAGCTCCTCTCTAAAGGTTACATCTTCAACTAAATCAACGAATTCTGATTTCCCGTTATTTTCCGAGAGTATGAAGTTATTGTACGGATCCCATTCAAATAGCACATCTTCTTTATGAATTCGTGAACCTTCCTCGACTTTTAAAATCGCAGTATAGGGAAGGTTATATCTACCTCTAACTCTCCCCTGATCATCTTGAAGGGTTATTTCACCTTCTCTACCCAGAACAATCTTTTCCCCATCTTTCCTGGTGACCGTTTTTACCTTTTTGAAAATTATCTTACCCTCGGCTTTCGCTGTTACCTTTGACTGCTCGGCAATTCTCGCTGCTGTGCCGCCTATATGAAATGTTCTAAGCGTCAACTGTGTTCCTGGTTCTCCGATACTCTGGGCGGCTATTACTCCTACGGCTTCTCCCAGTTCAACTAACTCGTTGGTAGCAAGGTTCCTACCGTAACATTTAGCACAGACTCCCCTTTTGGATTCACAGGTTAGAACAGATCTGATTTTCGCTGTCTCTATTCCGCTTTCTTCTATTCGAGTGGCTGATTCCTCATTAATCTCCTCACCTGCTTCTGCTATCGACTCGGTGCTTATTGGATCAACCACATCCTCTAAAACTACACGTCCCAGAACACGATCCTTTAAAGACTCAATGATCTCCTCGCCTTCCTTCAAAGCTCCAACATTCAAACCCAGTATTGTTCCGCAGTCAATTTCAGTTATAATCATATCCTGAGCTACATCCACAAGCCTTCGGGTAAGATATCCAGCATCTGCAGTTTTTAGAGCTGTATCGGCTAAGCCTTTCCTGGCTCCATGTGTGGATATAAAATATTCCAGCACGCTCAGACCTTCTTTGAAATTTGAGGTAATAGGAGATTCTATAATCTCACCTATTTGACCGGTTATCTTTTTCTGGGGCTTAGCCATCAATCCTCTCATCCCAGCCAGTTGTTTGATTTGATCCTTGCTTCCTCTTGCTCCGGAATCGGCCATCATGAAAACTGGATTAAATCCCCCTTCTGACATTTTCAATCCCTCAAACATCATTTCAGCCACTTCGTTAGTAGTGTGTGTCCAGGCATCGATCACTTTATTGTATCTTTCGCCATTTGTGATTATACCCTTTTCATATTGCTGCTGGATTTTTTCAATATCTTTATTGGTTCTTTCAATAAGCTTATTTTTTTCTTGCTCGGGAATCAGCAAATCATCTATTCCCACGGTAATACCAGCAAGGGTAGCATATTCGAAGCCGAGCTGTTTCAGATTATCAAGCAGAACCGCTGTTTTGTAATTACCTAAAAGAAGGTAAGCCTGTGCCACCAACCCTTCTATCTTGCTCTTGGTTGCCAGATCGTTAAAAAATCCTAATTCTTTTGGAATAACCTGATTTAAAATAACCCTCCCTGGCGTGGTATCAACTAATTTACCATCTATCCTCACCCTTATTTGAGTATGCAATTTAACTATTTTATTGTTCAGGGCTAAAAGTAACTCCTCCGGTGAGGAGTATATCCTGCCCTCTTCTTTATCCGCCATATCGACCTTGGTTAAATAGTAACATCCCAGAACGATATCCTGGCTCGGTATTGCCACCGGACGACCGCTGGAAGGAAGAAGAAGGTTGTTGACCGAAAGCATCAGCACTCTGGCTTCTAACTGTGCCTCAAAAGATAATGGTACATGTACTGCCATCTGATCTCCATCGAAGTCAGCATTGAAAGCAGCACACACCAGAGGATGAATTCTTATAGCTTTCCCCTCTACTAAAACCGGATAAAAAGCCTGAATGCCTAACCTGTGTAAAGTTGGAGCTCTGTTCAGAAGTATGGGATGATCACGTATTATCTCCTCCAGTATATCCCATACCTCAGGTTTTTCTTTCTCCACAAACTTTTTTGCGGACTTTACGGTTGAGACATATCCTTTTTCCTCTAATTTCATTATAATGAAAGGTTTGAACAGTTCTAAAGCCATAGTCTTGGGAATACCACATTGATGTAGTTTAAGCTCTGGTCCAACGACGATAACTGACCGTCCCGAATAATCCACTCTTTTGCCTAAAAGGTTCTGCCGGAATCTACCCTGTTTCCCTTTGAGAAGATCTGAAAGCGATTTCAACGGTCTTTTGGTATCACCCCTGACCGATTGCGACCTTCTGCCGTTATCCAGTAGTGCATCTACAGCCTCCTGTAGCATTCTCTTTTCGTTTCTGAGAATTACCTCAGGAGCCTTTATCTCAATTAATTTCTTCAAGCGATTGTTGCGGTTTATAACTCTCCTGTAAAGATCATTCAAATCCGAAGTGGCAAACCTTCCCCCTTCTAAGGGAACCAGGGGCCTTAAATCAGGAGGGATAACCGGAAGCGCTCTGAGTATCATCCATTCCGGTTTATTGTTTGACTGTCTGAACGACTCAATTACCCGGAGCCTTTTCAGGATATCTTTTTTCCTCTGAGCTGAAGTCTCTATCCTCACCTGAGCTCTTAATGAGATGGACAATTCCTCTATATCGATTTGTTGTAATATCTTCAGTATAGCCTCTGCCCCCATATGAGCTTCAAACTCTTTACCCTCTTCTTCAAGCTGCTGATATTCCTGCTCGGTTATGATATCTTTATATTTTAGATGGGTATTTCCCGGATCAATTACTATATATGCCTCATAATATAAAATCCTCTCTAAATCTCTAATGGAGAGTCCCAGAAGGTATCCCATTCGGCTGGGAATTGATTTGAAAAACCAGATATGAGAAACAGGAACAGCCAGTTCAATGTGTCCCATTCTTTCTCTTCTGACCTTCGAGTGAGTAACTTCAACCCCGCATCTGTCACAAACTATTCCTTTAAATCTCACCCTTTTGTATTTACCACAATTACATTCCCAGTCCTTTACCGGACCGAAAATTCTTTCACAGAAAAGACCCTCCCTTTCAGGTTTAAAGGATCTGTAATTAATGGTTTCTGGTTTAGTTACTTCTCCAAATGTCCATGACCTGATAATCTCAGGAGAAGCCAGTTGAATTTTTATTGCATAGAAATCTGATGGCTTTTTCATATTTCTCAATTGAGTATCTGCCACGTAAAACCTCCTTTCCACAAAGTGGAATTTAAGGACGTCACAGGCTGAGAATCATTAAAACTTCCAAATATCATATTCTTCAAATATATTATTATCCTTCCATCAACTCTATATCTAAACCCAGGCTCTGCAATTCCTTGACCAGCACGTTAAATGACTCGGGAATGCCTGGCTCAGGAGGGTTTTCTCCCTTAACAATAGCTTCGTATATTCTGGACCTTCCTAAAACGTCATCTGATTTTACTGTTAGCATCTCCTGCAGGGAATATGCTGCTCCATAAGCTTCTAATGCCCATACCTCCATTTCTCCAAATCTCTGGCCTCCAAACTGTGCCTTTCCACCTAATGGCTGTTGAGTAACCAGGGAATATGGTCCAATAGAACGGGCATGAATCTTATCATCAACCAGATGAGACAGCTTCATCATATAAATATAACCCACAGTAACTGGCTTATCAAAAGCCTCTCCTGCTCTACCATCATATAAGGTCGATTTACCCGATTCAGGAAGTTTTGCCTGCTTTAAGGCATCCCTGACCTCATCTATGGTTGCTCCGTCAAAAACCGGGCTTGATATATAAATCCCTAGCTCCTTAGCAGCCCATCCCAGGTGGGTCTCTAACAGCTGCCCAACATTCATCCTTGAAGGAACTCCCAGAGGATTCAAAATCAAATCAATCGGTGTCCCATCGGGTAGATAAGGCATATCTTCAGCCGGAACGATCCTGGCCACCACCCCTTTATTACCGTGTCTTCCCGCCATTTTATCACCCACGGATAGTTTTCTCTTGGTAGCAATATCCACTTTAACTAATCGAACAACTCCCGGAGGTAACTCTGCTCCTCTGGAAATTTTTTCCAGTTCCAGATTCAACTCAGTATTCTTATCCTCAATCAACTGGTTGTACTTAACCAATAAGTTATCTATATGTTTATTGACCTTCTGGTCTTGAGTATACCCTTCGTCAGCAGTAAGATTATCGAAATCAACTCCTTTGAAAGAATCATCTTTGAATTTGAAGCCAGAGCGAAAAACTATCGAATTATCAGAGCTTTTGCGAATTGTTCTGGATATTTGTCCATCTAAAAGCTCTTTTAGTCTCTGGTCTCGGGTTTCCTTCAAACCTTCCAGTTGTTTCTGTTTTATTCTTTTCAGCTTGGAGATGTCGCTTTTCTCCTTTTTCTTGGACTCTTCAGTTCTTTCCTTGCGCGAGAAGACCTTGGTATCTATAACTATACCTTTCATTCCTGGGGGTGCTTTTAGCGAAGCATCTCTTACATCACCAGCCTTTTCGCCAAAAATTGCTCTGAGTAGCCTTTCCTCAGGAGAAAGCTCGGTTTCACCTTTGGGAGTAACTTTCCCTACTAAAATATCACCGGCTTCTACCTCGGCTCCTACCCTCACAATTCCTTTTTCATCCAGATTGGCTACGGCTTCTTCAGAAACATTAGGTATCTCTCTGGTTAACTCTTCGGGTCCTCTCTTGGTATCCCTCACCTGAAGTTCAAACTCCTCGATATGAATGGAGCTGAACTTATCTTCCGAGACCAGTCTTTCGCTAACGATAATCGCATCTTCAAAATTATATCCTCTCCAGGGCATAAAAGCTATAAGCACGTTTGTACCAAGGGCAAGCTCTCCTCTATCGGTACAGAAACCATCGGCAATACACTCGCCTGCTTCCACTTTATCACCAGCTTTAACTAAGGGTTTCTGGTTAATACAAGTATCCTGATTGGTTCTTTTGAATTTCAGAAGATTATATTCTTCGGGTTCAAGAAATTCATCAGTCTCTTTATGTTTATCAGTTGGTCGAATAACAATACGGTCTGAGGAAACAGCCTCAACTACTCCACTTTTTTTGGTAACGACTATTGCTCCGGAATCTAACGCTACCTTGCCCTCAACGCCGGTACCTATAAAAGGTGCTTCAGGTTCAATCAGAGGTACTGCCTGCCTTTGCATGTTCGAGCCCATAAGAGCCCGGTTAGCATCATCGTGCTCCAGAAACGGTATTAAAGCAGCTGCCACGCTTACCAGCTGTTTTGTAGAGACATCCATATAATCGATCTTTTCTGGATTTACCAGTGGGTAATCCGTTTGATATCTAACTGTAATCAGAGAATTAGCAAATCTCCCATCCTTTTTCAAAGTCTCATTAGCTTGAGCTATATAATATTTATCCTCCTGATCTGCCGTTAAATAATCTATCTCGTTGGTTACCTTTCCGTTCTTAACCTTTCGGTATGGAGTCTCCAGAAATCCGTATTTATTTATTCGGGCATAAGAGGAAAGCGATGATATTAAACCGATGTTAGGACCTTCTGGAGTCTCAATGGGACACATTCTTCCATAATGAGTGTGATGCACGTCTCGGACTTCAAAACCGGCTCTTTCCCGGGTTAGCCCTCCCGGACCTAAAGCAGAAAGTCTCCTTTTATTGGTTAATTCCGCCAGCGGGTTAACTTGATCCATAAACTGGGAAAGCTGACTGGAGCCAAAAAAACTTTCAATTACTGAAGATACTGTCCGTGCATTTACCAGATCATGAGGAGTAATGGAATCGGTATCTTTCAGGCTCATTCTTTCCCGGATAGTACGGGACATCCGGGTAAGACCAATCGAGAATTGATTGGAAAGCAGCTCACCCACAGTTCGAGTTCTTCTATTACCTAAGTGATCTATATCATCAACCTCTCCTGCGCCGAAGTTAAGATTTATCAGATACTTTATTATGGCAATAAAATCCTTTTTATCTAAGGTGGTCTGTTCTATCGGAATGTCCGATCCAAGTCTCTGGTTGAGCTTATATCTCCCTACCTCACCTAAGTCATACCTCTTGGAACTGAAAAAAAGTCTCTCCAGAAGTAACTCCGCTATTTCGACACTGGCAGGTTCTCCACCGGGTTTTAAAAGAGAGTATATCTTAAAGAGAGCTTCTTCTCTTGAACTGGTTTGGTCTTTTTGAAGGGTATTCAGGATAACCAGAGATTCTCTGTTTACCTCTGTTTCAATTACCTTTAATTTTGAAATCTTATATTCTCTTATCTTCTCCAGGATTTCCTCTGTTATCACTTCACCGGTTTGCAACAGCACTGCACCGCTTTCACTGTCGGTTGCTTTCCCGGCAGAGATCTTGCCCACTATTTTATCCTTGCGTATACCATGTATCTCCAGATTAGTAACATCATGAAAAAGTTTGATAATCTCCAAATCGGCGGAGTAACCCAAAGCTCTTAAAAGAGTGGTAACGGGAAGTCTCCTTCTGGTATCAATATATACATACATTATGTCATCTACATCTATATCGAACTCTACCCATGAACCCCTATAGGGGATAATTCTTGCAGAATACATTTTTTTACCGTTGGGATGAACTTCCTCATCAAAGAAAACTCCCGGAGAACGATGAAGCTGGCTGACAATAACTCTTTCTACTCCGTTTATAACAAAAGTGCCATTATCGGTTAGGAGAGGTAAATCACCCAGGAACACATCCTGTTCTATTATATCCTTTACTCTCTTTGTTTTATCCTCCGGCTCCCGGATAATCAAGCGCAGGGTTGCTTTCAGTGGAGCAGCATAACTCATATTCCTTTCCTGGCATTCGATTATGCTGTACCTGGCAGGCCCGAGCATATATTTTACAAACTCCAAAGAGCAGTTCTCGTGAACATCCGACACCGGAAAAACCTCATTAAACACCGCCTGAAGTCCCGCATTCTTTCTTTTCTCTGGCTCAACATCTGCTTGCAGGAATGTGTTAAAGGACTGCCTTTGTATCTCCAGGAGGTTTGGCATCTCCAGTACTTCCTGAAGTTTGGAATAAGATTTTCTTTCAATTTTATTTACCTTTGCCATTGGATCACTCTCCTTAATTTTGGCAAAAGTTAGGATTTAAAAATTTTACTATCTCAATTTTATTCATATTTAACTATTTAATTTCTACCATTGCACCAGCTTCCACTAATTTATTTCTAACTGATTCTGCTTCCTCTTTGGGTATTCCCTCCTTAACAGGTTTTGGAGCACCATCTACTAAATCTTTAGCCTCTTTCAGTCCTAATCCGGTTAATTCCCTGACTACTTTGATTACCTGAATCTTCTTCTCTCCAGCTGAAGTAAGTACCACGGCAAATTCAGTTTTTTCTTCAGCTTCTGCTCCTGCAGGCGCTACACCCCCTGCCACCGGTGCGGCTTGAGCCATAGCTACTGCAGGTGATACACCGAATCTCTCCTGCAGGCTTTTGGAAAGCTCGGATAGCTCAAGAACAGTCATCTTCTCTACCATTTCTACAATTCTTTCTACGTTGCTTTTGTCCAATTTTGCCTCCTCAGTTTTTTCTTCTTTTTTACTTGAAGCTTTTTTAGTTGAACCTTTTTCCTCTTCGCTCATAAACTGATTACCTCCATATTTAATTATTATTTTTTGTCTTGTTTAATGCTTCTACTGTTCCAATAAATTCCCTGAAAACCCCATCCAGACTTCCAACCAGGTTTCCTATAACGGAATCAAGTGAGCCAACTATTTGAGAATACAGAATTTCCCTGGATGGCAGTTTAGCTAATTGTCCCAATTCCCCTTCCTTATAAACATTCCCTTCCACCCAGAAAACCTTAACTCTGGGTTTATTTAGTCTTTTATTAAAATCGTAAAGCACTTTTGCCGGTACGATAGGATCGTCATAACTGAAAGCCATTCCCGTAGGACCTTTCAGGTAATGGGCAATAGCATTTAAGTTCAACTCTTTAGTTGCCAGTTCAATCAATGTGTTTTTTGATACCAGATAATCTACTTTTTTAGCTTTAAACTCTTTCCTCAGATCTGTCATCTCCTGGACATTTAGTCCGGTGAAATCTGTTAAGAAAAAGCTTTTGCTTCGATTGAGTTTTTCTTTAAGCTCTTTTACTATTTTTGCTTTTTCCATTTTGGGCATAGTATTTTCCTTTAACTTTATTTAAACAAAGATATAATCGATTGTGTGCTTAGCCTAACACCAACTCCCATACTGGAGGAAAGGGTAACACTCTTAAGATACTGCCCTTTGGCTGAAGCTGGCTTGGCTTTCAAAATCGCATCCAATACTAACCTGGCATTATCACTAAGTTTTTCTTCAGGAAAGGAGATTTTACCGATAGCTACACCTATATTACCAGCTTTATCTACTCTATACTCCACTCTACCAGCTTTTAATTCCTTAACTGCTTTAGCTACATCAAAAGTTACGGTGCCTGATTTTGGATTTGGCATAAGTCCTTTGGGACCTAAGATCTTACCTAATTTGCCTATAGTTCCCATCATATCCGGTGTTGCTACTATAGCGTCAATATCCGCCCATCCAGAGCTTATTTTTTCAATATATTCGTCGGACCCAACAAAATCCGCTCCAGCATTTTTTGCCTCCAGTTCCTTTTCACCCTTGGTTAAAACCAGAATTTTAACCTTCTTCCCGCTACCATGTGTAAGGACAACACTTCCCCTGACAATCTGATCAGAGTATTTCGGATCCACTCCCAGACTTATTGACAGCTCCACACTCTCATCAAAATTAGCATAAGAATTCTCTTTTACCAATCTTAATCCTTCTTCCAGAGTATATTCTTTGCTGTTATCTAACTTCTCTATTGCTTTTTTATACTTTTTTCCTCTTTTCATTTAACCGTATCCTTAATAAAGAAAGTTTATTCAACCACCTCTATACCCATACTTCTTGCGGTTCCCTCTACCATCAGCATAGCACTTTTGAGATTTCCTGCATTTAGATCCACCATCTTGAGCTCGGCGATTTCTTTCACCTGAGCTTTCGTAACCTTACCTAACTTCAGTCGGTTGGGCTCACCAGAACCCTTTTCGATCTTTGCGGCTTTTTTCAATAAAACTGAAGCAGGCGGGGTTTTGGTTATAAAGGTAAAGGTTCTATCAGCATAATACGTGAGAA
>JAOUFL010000272.1 GCA_029858245.1 Candidatus Zixiibacteriota bacterium | reverse complement strand
TGTCAGGACTCCTCACCAGCTGGTTTTTCATATGACCAATGTTCTGGGGTATGCCAGGACTTTTTTTGTCGGGGGAGAATGGAGACCAAAGATAAGGGACAGCTTCAATTCGGAGATTGAGGAATTTCACAAAATACTTGACAGTCTCAAAATACACCTGGAACAGGGAACGCCGTTCCAGAACACTACTCCCGAAAGGATGCTGCAGGGACCTTTTTCAGATGCTATGTCTCATGCCGGGCAGCTGGCTATGCTGCGTCGTCTTTTTGGCTCTCCGGTTCCCCCGGAGAATTTCATAAAGGCTAAAATCGATGGAGATAATGTGGGTCGAGAACAGGCTGAGCCTGTAAGTCCAGACAGGGAGTGGTTTGATGCAGAAGGTAAAAAACAAAAATAGCTTTTAAGGTTAGATTTCAACTTAGACCAGCAGAACCATGATTCTTTTTTCATCTCGTTTATTTATACTAATAATCACAACTAAAATAATAAAAGGAGGTTATGACAGTGTTTAAACGAATCGCTTTTTTTATAATAATACTGTTGTGCCTGGGGTCATTCCATTACGGAAAGGCAGCAGGAGGTAATGGAACATCAATTGACGTTAATTTGGCTTCCCAATATTTTGAGGAATTAAAAAATATTTTAGAAGAAGATAATGGCAGGCTGTGGGGCGTAAATCTGTATGGCAAGGTGTTATTGGTTGAGCCAGCATCGAGAAGCATCGTTGCTAATCAGCAGAACAAATTGAACAGTTTTAAGAAAGAGGGAGAGGTATTTGTCGGAGAGTTGGAAAAAGAGGTTAATATTGCCAATACAGCTGTTGATTTATATGATGAAAAATGGACTATGTTAATCTGGGACCATATTTCCGGGGATAATAAATATGACAGGAACTGGTTATTAGCCCACGAATCCTGGCACCGGATACAGGAGGATATCGGATTACCACCAATGAATACGGATAACAGTCATCTGGACAAATTAGAAGGAAGAATCTATTTAAAGCTTGAATGGCGCGCTTTAAGAAAAGCTTTGCTTTCTGCTGACCAGAAAAGAATAGAAGCGATCAAGGATGCTTTGATTTTCAGGAATTACAGGCAGAATATTTTCGCATCCGCTCGGGCAAACGAGAGCAGATTTGAAATGCACGAAGGACTGGCAAACTATACCGGGGCAAAATTAGGCGGCTACCAGCCGGATACCCTGTTGATAGAGCTGGAAAGACGAATGAAAAAGGCAGAGGAGGGAAAATCCTTTAACTGGTCATTTGCTTATCAAACTGGTCCGGCTTACGGGATACTGCTGGATGAATTAAAAGTCGAATGGAGGAGCGAAATAAAACCTACAAGCGATTTTGGAGAGATAATGCAAAAGGCTGTATCTTTCCGGATGCCGGAAGATTTGAAAGCGGAAGTCGAGAGAAGATATCCTGAATATGAGGGCGAGGAGCTGATTAAAGCTGAACAGGAATTTGAAGATAAACAAAATCAGCTTCTTAAAGAGTATAAAAATATTTTTATTGAAAAGCCTAATTTAAAAATAGACTTAATCAAAATGAATATCGGTTTTAATCCGCAGGAGATATTACCTCTCGAAGAATATGGTAATGTTTATAGAACAGCCCGTATAGTCGATAAATGGGGTATTCTGGAAGTGGAAAAAGGTTTATTAATGGATAAGAACTGGCAAAAAGTTACCATATCAGAGCCGCAGATCATTGAAGGTAAAGAAATCAAAGGAGATGGCTGGATTTTAAAATTAAATGAGTACTGGAGAATCGTGAAAAACGAGAGCGGGGATTATTCACTGGAAGAGATCAAACCATGATATCTATAAAAAAAATAAAGCTAAAGCTTTATACTCCAAAAATGACTTGTCAATTGCGTATAAATTAAGATAAATGAATGCGCTTTAGATTCTAAAAAAGGAACAGAAGATGAAGGAAAACCTATTTGAAGACTTAAAAAAGATTTTAGGACCAAAAGATGTTCTTTCCACCTTTGAGGAAAGATACTGCTATTCCTACGATGCAACCAATACCTGTTTTATGCCGGATGCAGTGGTAATTCCCCATAGCAGCGAACAGGTGGTTGAGTTGATGAAGTATGCATCAGCCAATAAGATTCCGGTTGTCAGCCGGGGTGCCGGCTCTGGCTATACAGGAGGCTCCTTACCCGTCAAGGGCGGGATGGTGGTAAGCTTCGAGCAGATGAATAAAATTCTTGAGGTAAACAGGGATAAGATGTATGCTGTGGTGGAAGCAGGTGTTGTAACCCAGGATTTCTTCGATGAAATGCTCAAGCTTGGATTGTTCTATCCTCCGGACCCTTCCAGCATAAAAACCTCGACCCTGGGCGGGAATGTAGCAGAGTGTGCAGGTGGGTTAAGGGGCAGGAAGTATGGGGTAACAAAAAACTATGTAATAGGATTGGAGTTTATTCTGTATAACGGAGATATAAACCGCACAGGCGTGTTAGATTCG
>JAOUFL010000271.1 GCA_029858245.1 Candidatus Zixiibacteriota bacterium | reverse complement strand
ATCTCCTCCCGTCGAAATCCGGCATCTTGATATCGGTGATAATCAAATCGTAATCCGAGGTTTTAACCTTTGCTAATGCCAGTCTGGCGCTGGAAGCTATGTCAACCTGATGCCCTTCCTTCTGCAGGGTATTCATCAGAATATCCAGAATCGACTGCTCGTCGTCTATAACCAGAATGCTTCTTTTACCTGTTTTAAAATGTAGTGGTTTGAATTCTTCTTCCTTTTCGGACAAATCCGCTTTCTCTTCCTGTAATATGGGCAGCTCGATAATGAAAGTAGCACCCTGACCGGGAGTACTTCTTGCGTAGATCTTGCCTCCGTGTTGCTGGATTATTCCATACGAAATACTTAAACCCAGACCCGTTCCCCTGCCCACTTCTTTTGTCGTGAAAAATGGCTCGAATATCTTATTCAGATTTTCCCTGGGAATACCAGGACCGGTATCCTCAAAGATTATGCGAATTATATCTTCACATTTTTCAGTGTAAATCCTAATCTCCCCTTGCCCCTTACTTTCCAGGATCGCCTGGTGAGCATTATTGATGATGTTGACAAATACCTGCTGAAGCTGGTTAAAATCAGCCATGGTTTTGGGTATTTGTGGATTAAAATTCTTTTTTATCAGAACATTACTGACTTTCAAGTCATAAGCCCTTAACTCTACTGTTTGTTCCAGGATGGCATTAATGTCTAAATATTGCTTTTCCGGTTTATGTTTACGGGCAAAGGTAAGCAGGTTGTTCACGATGTTCTTTGCCCGGTCGGATTCTTTACAGATTTTGTTCAGATAACTCTGCGTTTTGCTGTCCAGGTTATTCTGCATTAAAAGAAGCTGGGAGTATCCCATAACACCGGCTAAAGGATTGTTAAGCTCGTGAGCTACGCCGGAGACGAGCTGTCCCACTGCTGCCATCTTCTCTGATTGAACCAGCTGTTCTCTTAGTTTTTTCTGTTCTGTTATATCTCTGAGCAGGTAGACGCTTCCGATGAATTCTCCCTCGGAATTGAAACGCGGGAAAGCAGAACACAAGTAGAACTCATCCCCCGCCATGCTTTTTATCTCCAGCGTATGTGGCTTTTTAGTTAACATCGCTTGCCGATGTGCACATTCCTGGCAGGGGGAATTTAATCCCGGATGAAATATCTGATAACACTTTTTACCGACAATGTCTTCGGGCTGTGAGCCTAACTTTTTAGCCAAGACCATATTCACCCTTATTATCCCGTATTCCGGATTGATCAAACAGATTAAATCGGTTATCGAATCGAAAGTATGCTCCCATTCTCTCTTGCCTTTTGAAACCTGATTGAATAACTGGGCGTTAACGATAGCTATCGCTGCCTGGTTGGTGATGTTTATAAGGAATTTCAGATCTTCTCCCGTAAAAGCATTTTTCTTGTAGCTTGCTATCACTAAAACCCCTAAAACCTTGTCACCCGACATCATTGGAACACCCATCCAGGATGGTGAGATCTTATTTTTACCAACCAGCTCGAGTTTAAGAGACAATTTGTCTATATCAGACTCGAAGTCATTCAAAAGTAGAGGTTTTTTGGTTTTGATGACGTAACTCACCGCTCCTTCACCTATGGGGGCTGAATCCCCGGAGAATTGCTGTTCCTCATCAATCAGGATTTCAAAATTCAGTCTGTTGTGTTTCTCGTCAAACAAAGCCACATAAAATGAGGGAATGTCAATTACCAGTTTTAACTGCTGGTAAATATGTCTTAATAGCTGGTCAAAGTCCAGAGTAGAATTCACCACTCTGCCTACTTCATTTAAAACCGATAGCTCCTGAACCTTCTGTTCGCTGTCAGCATAAAGACGTGCATTCTCCAGGGCAATAGCTGCCTGATTGGCAATTGACTGGAGTAGCTGAATATCCTCATCTTCGAAATCATCTATAATATTACTCTGCACATCTAAAACACCGAGTACTTTTCCCTGAAGCTCTATAGGCACGGCTACTTCTGATCTGGTCTCCTTTAACTGTTCGATGTAATGATAACGCAAGTCAGTGCTCACATCCTTTACCAAAAGCGGTTTATTGTTCTGAGCCACCCAGCCTACTATGCTTTGCTCCTCAAGGGCAAAGTTGTCATTATGAATCCTGCTTTTCCCTTCGCTGTCCACATATGCTGATTTGACAATAAACCTGTCTTCCTGGAGCAAGCCTATGGTTACTCCGTAATAATCCAGCTCAGAATGAAGTAGTTTAATAACCTCTTCCAGAACACTTTCGATTTCCAAAATAGAGGTTACCTTCAAGCCAATCTGATTTATAACTCTAAGCCTTCTTGATTTGTTGGTCTCTTTAAGATAAAGCTGAACGTTCTCTATCCCTACACCAATCTGGTTGGCAATGGAAGTTAGAAGTTCGATATTCTCATCAGAAAAGTGTTCGGGCTCTTGGCTTAACAGGGTTATTATACCTATAAGATTCTTCTTTGACTTCAGGGGAAGACAGATATAAGCCTGAAT
>JAOUFL010000270.1 GCA_029858245.1 Candidatus Zixiibacteriota bacterium | reverse complement strand
TTGCCTTTAACCGGTTCTTTTATCCCATGATGAGAGTGCATTCGGCTTTTACTCATTTTTACTTTTCCTCCTGAAAAAAGAGCGGAGCCAAGCTCCGCCCCTACGCGAATAAGTTGTCAAGTGGATTTTCAATTTTCTCAATTTGTTGAAGTTCTAAAACCAATTTGTCAGTCTCACTTAATTTATATATTTTTGTGTTATACTTTTTATCCAGATGTAACCTATCTCTTGCTAAATCAGCAATAGTTTTATCAAGGATAATAAAATCTGCATACGGTAGAACTGTTGCTAAAATTGCAATGTCATTAGCATCACTCTCTTTTGGTTTAGCACTTTTTAGATAAACTGCAAAACCTGCCCACAGTTTGGCTTGTATCTCAATGCTTGGTACTGACCTCAGATATTCTGAACGATAAAACCGAAGAATTTCCTTAATACCCGCAGGTTGGCCTTTTAATCTTTCCCAATAAGCTAAGTGACGACTAAGTATACTCCATCCCATCATATTTTTAAAAAAGTATATTTTACCATTTATTTCTTTTGTGTATGGCAAAAACCCAAGTTTTAGAATACCTGTTATATAACCATTGTACTCCTCATTTAATTTCTCCTCAAATGTAGGGGTTCTGCTTGCATCTTTTGCTTTAATGCGTCTAAGTTTATCCTTCATAAATCTTTTTCTCTCTCTAATGTGCTCATTGTCTCTTATTTTCTTCGACCAACTAAAACGAAATACATGGGAGTCGCAGTTCAAAAGTTGTTTTATTGGATCACCACTATAAATATTATACCACTCCTTAGAATAATCTACCGACACAGAATTTTCAATATATGCCTTCATTGCTAATTGTATTTGGAAATCTTCTGCATTTTGGTGAGTTAAAAATCTAACCCCTCGTGATAGTTCAATTACAATTATCTCACAAGTTTCTTCTATCCTTGTATCTAAACGATATTCATCTTGTAAGATAGGTATTTCAGGACAAAGCAACTTTTTAGCCCTCACTAATCGATGTATGTATTCATAGAGAATTTTTACTCTTTCCAAGGTGGCTTTATCCATTTGCTTACCCATCTTCCATTTTGCCATATTACTAATAATATGAGTGTCCAAAATAAGAACTTTCACTGGACAACGATTTAGGTTTCTATAATTATTTTTTTCTATCATAAGTTTTTATTGCTTAAACACTCTCTCAAACACCTCAATCGTCTTTTGTATATCCTCTTCATTCACATCCAGATGGGTAACCAGCCTCATCTTTTTCTTCCCCGAAGCAAGCGTTAGAATATCATTCTCTTTTAATTTTTCCACCAGCCAGAATGCATCCTTTTTTTCATCCTTGATCTCGAAAATAACCATATTCGTCTGTACTGTTTCCATATCAATATTAATACCCTCAAGTTTAGCCAATGCCTCAGCCAGAATCTTTGCGTTCTTGTGGTCATCAGCCAATCTCTCGATGTTATTCTCCACCGCATATATCCCTGCAGCAGCTATAATCCCCACCTGCCTCATCCCCCCACCAAACATCTTTCTGTTCCTCCTCGCCCTTTTGATAAACTCAGGATTACCGGAGACCACCGAGCCTATGGGAGCACCCAAACCCTTGGATAAACAAACCGAAACTGAATCGAAATATTTCGCATATTCCTTCAATGGAATCCCGGTAGCAACAGATGCATTCCATAAGCGAGCGCCATCCAGGTGCATCTTGAGGTTGTGTTCTTTTGCTACCTTGTGAACATCCTGTATCACCTCCAAGGGATAAATTGTCCCTCCTGCGCTGTTATGGGTATTTTCCAGAACAACCAGGGCAGTTTGAGGATGATGAATATTGAGAGGCCTTATCTCCTGCAGAATCTGAACTGAGCTTAGAATCCCTCTTTCACCTTTTATGGGATGAAGCTGTAATCCGGATAAGGCTGAGGCTGCACCTGCTTCATTATTATAGATATGGGAACCAACATCCAGGATAACTTCTTCACCGGGAGAGGTTAAAGATTTTAAAGCAACCTGATTACCCATAGTCCCCGAGGGAACATAAACCGCCTCCTCTTTGCCCAGGAGTGTTGCCACCATAATTTCCAGTCTCTTGACCGTAGGGTCATCTCCGAGGACATCATCCCCCACCTCCGCCTCAAAAATGGCTTTCCTCATTCCCGGAGAGGGTCTGGTAACAGTATCACTCCTTAAATCGATATATCTTTTCTGCGGCATCTTATTCTCCTTACTCATGTTTAAAAAACCATAATTATGGAGGTCTGAAGACCTCCGCTACATTTTTCAAGCAATACGGACAGAACACTGTTCTGTCCCTACAATAATTTCCTCTCCTTTCCAAGGAGAGGGTAAGGGTGAGGTTAGTTATCTCAATTTATTGGACACCCAAAAGTTCTGCTACAATTATTACAATAATATCAAAATCTCCATAATAAGTCCGCTGGCTAAAGGCACGCTCAGGTTATCGTTCAAAGGTATGTTTAAAG
>JAOUFL010000065.1 GCA_029858245.1 Candidatus Zixiibacteriota bacterium | reverse complement strand
AATAGAAGTAGTCTGTGATAGAGAACAGATCCAGCAAGCATTCTTGGCCATTCTAGATAATGCGATAGGAGCTATGTCTAAAGGAGGTAGTATAACTGTAAAAACTTCCTGTGATACCGACAAGAAGAAGGTGAGGATTGACTTTAAAGATTCAGGTCCAGGTATCTCCCCTACAGACTTGCCACATATCTTTGAGCCTTTCTACACCACTAAGAAAGAAGGTAAGGGATTGGGGTTGGGTCTATCTGTATGTTATGGAATCATTGAAAGGCACAATGGAAAAATTGAGGTCAATTCAGCTGTAGGAGAAGGTTCTACTTTTTCCATACAGCTTCCGGCACATTGTGGAGGGAATAAGCCAGGTGGATCCTACTTTAAAATTTAAGTAAAATTACAGAATGATGTATGATTGGAGGTAAGCAATGAATCTTAGAAAGGATAAAGACTCGGTAAGCATTTTGATTGTGGATGATGAATTTAGCGTGAGGGATTCTTTGACTGAATGGTTTAAGGAAGATGGTTACCTGGCAGATTCTGCCGCAGATGCCACCGAGGCCTTAAAAAAGATAAAGCCAGGCCTCTGGGATATTGTATTCCTGGACATAAAGCTCCCTGGTATGGATGGAATTGAACTACAGCAGAGGATCAAAGATATTGACGCCAACGCTACCATCATCATGATCACAGCCTTTGCCACCGTTGATACCGCTGTAAAATCTCTCAAGGAAGGAGCATACGATTATATCACCAAGCCAATAGACCCTGATTATCTTTCTCATTTAGTAAACAACGTTATAAAACAAAAACGCCTGCTTACGGAGAACATTCAGCTCAAAGAACAAATTCAGGAGCTCTATGAGGTAGATCAGATCATCGGGGAGAGCTCTGCGATGTTAAAGGTCTTTGATATGATTGACACTGTGGCTAACACGGACACCTCTGTGATGATTAAAGGTGAAAGTGGAACCGGCAAGGAGATCATCGCCCGGGCCATTCATTCCAAAAGCTCCAGGAGATTTTTCCCTATCATCACAGTAAATTGCGGAGGCCTAACCGAGGGACTTACGGAAAGCGAGTTCTTCGGTCATGAAAAGGGAGCTTTCACGGGAGCATTGTATCGGCGTAAGGGAAAATTTGAGATGGCCAACGGGGGAACCATCTTTCTGGATGAGGTCGGAAATATTGACCCCAAATCTCAGACAGATCTTCTGCGGGTAATTGAGACCAAGCAGTTCACCCGGGTAGGGGGAGACGAAATCATCAAGGTGGATTTTCGATTGATATGCGCCACCAATCGGGATCTGGAGCTGGCAGTAAAACAAGGAGCGTTCAGAGAAGACCTCTATTACAGGCTAAATGTGTTCTCTATTTCCATTCCACCCTTAAGGGAAAGACGTTCCGATATCCCGCTTCTGTGCAATTTTTTTCTAAAAAAAATAGCGACCAGTTTGAACAAGCCGGTAAATAGCTTTTCCAAAGAAACCCTGGATAAGCTTACGACCTATGATTGGCCAGGAAATGTAAGGGAGTTAAAAAATGCCGTAGAGAGAGCAATAGTTGTAGCTAAAGAATCCTGCATCTCTGTGGATGATCTCCCCATCCTACCATGCTCAAAAGATGTTCCTGAAGACAAGAGCTTGGAAGCCATTGAAAAGGCACATATAAAGAGCCTTTTGGAAGAGATGGGATGGAACATAACTCGGACAGCTGAGGTTTTGAAGATCGACAGAGCTACGCTTTACAATAAGATCGAAAAATATGGTTTGCGGAAATAGATGTGCGACTATACATACTTCCACTCCAATTCTCGGATAAGGACCTCCTGGGCAGCATTTCCTCGGTATTGAAGGAAATCTTTATCCTTCCGGTTGCCATTTCGGATAGATCTTTCCTTTTAGAGCGGGGTAGAGATCCTATCCGGAATCAATATAACTCCACCTGGATTTTATCTCAGCTTTTAACCCGAGTTCCAGAAGGCAACTGCAAAATCCTGGCTGTGACGGAGGTGGATCTGTATATCCCCGTCTTAACTTATGTTTTTGGAGAAGCTCAGTTGAATGGGAAAACTGCTGTAGTTTCCACTTACCGTTTAAGAGATGAGCTATATGGACTGCCCAAGAATCCTCAAAAACTAAAAGAACGGATGGAAAAGGAGGCGGTGCACGAGTTAGGTCATACTTTTGGCTTGATACACTGTCGGACCCCGAATTGTGTGATGTACCCTACCAGCTATGCTGAGGAAATTGACTTTAAAACGAAAAACTTCTGTTCCACCTGCCTGGCACTATTAAAAAGGAACAAAGAACAATTATAATCCTGAAACTTCTACTATCTTCCCGCAAAAATAAAACCATAGAAAACGGGTGCCAGAAGGGATATTACCATCTTTTCCTTGAGAGGATATTTATTGTAATAAATTAAAACAGTCCATTGAAAAGAAAAAGGGTAAGAAATGCTCGACTTTAAGGTATCTCCAATTTGATTAAAAAAATACTCCCCGAGCTGGACGAGTTTCGCAACTGGCTTTATTAAATATGTAAAGCTATTCAGGAATTTGCTCTTTTATAAATCGAGTATTTCTTTAAATTGCTAAAAACTCCTCGGGCAGGGCTCGAACCTGCAACTTAGTCCCGCATAACTGCGGGACTCACTCTACCATCTTCATAATATTAAAAACTCCTCGGGCAGGGCTCGAACCTGCAACTTAGTCCGCCAACTGCGGGACTCACTCTTCCATCTTCATAATATTAAAAACTCCTCGGGCAGGGCTCGAACCTGCAACTTAGCGGTTAACAGCCGCTCACTCTACCATTGAGTTACCGAGGAATTTATATATTTTGGATTAAATATATCAAAAAGCAGAAACCTGTCAAGAAATTTAAGCTGAAAATAGAAATGAAAAAAGTAAAAAGCATTAACTATTTGATATACTTGTAATTATTTACGTATATATGTAAATAAAATTCATAAATACTTTTTTTGGTGGAAAAACCTTGACTTTAAACTCTAAGCTTAATAAACTATTAAAACGTGAAACGAATTCATTAGAATGGAGGTTTTTATAATGAATACACTTAAAACTGCATTTTTCTTAACTCTTCTAACCTTGCTTTTAGTTTTCATTGGCAGGCTCTTGGGTGGAAATTCAGGAATGATAATTGCCCTGGTATTTGCGGCTATAATGAATCTTGGAAGCTACTGGTTTTCGGATAAGATCGTTCTGAAAATGTATAGGGCTCAAAGAATAGAGGAAAAAAATAATCCCTCGCTATATAGTACAGTAAGGCATATAGCTTTGCAGGCAAATCTACCTATGCCCCAAGTATATATTATACCTACGGATTCACCTAATGCTTTTGCCACTGGCAGAAATCCTCAACATGCTGCAGTGGCTGTGACTTCGGGTATTTTGAGAATCTTAGATAAGGATGAGCTGGAGGGAGTTTTATCCCATGAGATGGCTCACATAAAAAACCGCGATATACTCATTGGCTCAGTAGTGGCTACCATTGCTGGAGCCATAAGTATGCTTGCTCAGATGGCACAATTCGCCTTTATATTTGCCGGTGGAAGAGGTAACAGGGACAGAGGCGGAGGACTGGCTACCTTGTTTTTGGCAATTGTAGCCCCCATAGCCGCACTTTTGATTCAGATGGCGATCTCCCGTTCCAGAGAATACCAGGCAGATGACAGCGGAGCCAGGATCAGCCATAAGCCTTTATTTTTAGCCAGTGCCTTAAAAAAGCTCTCCTATGCCTCCCGGAGAGTTCCTTTAAATGCTCAACCCTCAACCGCTCATCTTTTCATAGTAAACCCACTTTCCGGAGGAGGCTTGGGAAATCTTTTCAGCACCCACCCTCCACTGGAGGAAAGGATTTCCAGGCTGGAGCAACTGGCTAAGGGCGTATGATTAAATAGTCTTACCCGGCGGTGAAAAAAGCTTTTCACCGCTTTTTTTATTGATTATTTTGTGATAGTATGGATAACTACTGGATACAGATAATTTTGATCTTTGCTTTAATCTTAGCCAACGGCTTTTTTGCCAGCTCTGAGATCTCCCTAATTGCCCTGCGTAAAAGCCGGGTAAAGGAGCTTATCGACTCCGGCAATAAAAAAGCGCTTTTAGTGCAAAAACTCCAGTCTGAGCCGGAGAAGTTTTTAGCCACAGTCCAGATCGGAGTAACCTTAGTCGGAACCTTAGCCTCAGTGGTGGGTGGTGCTAAAATCGTTTATCTTTTAAACCCTTTTATAAAAGAACTGCCTTTTAAATTCACCCAGAAATGGAGCGAGTCGATCTCCATCGCAATTGTGGTTGTCTGCATTGCCTATCTTTCCCTGGTTATCGGGGAGCTGGTTCCCAAATATGTGGCGTTAAGAAATTCTGAGAAGGTGGCGCTACGGGTAGCGGGTCCCATTCGCTTCCTTTCTTCACTATCCTTTATCTTGGTTAAGCTTTTGTCCTTCTCTACCAAAGCACTGATGAGAATTTTCATGGGCAGAATGCCAAAAGAACCACCTTTTATCTCCGAGGAGGAGATAAAATATATTGTTACCGAGGGAAAGAATAAAGGTATTTTTGAGAAAACCGAAGCAGATATAATTCACAGTGTCTTTGAGTTCACTGATACCACAGTTAAAAAAGCTATGACCCCAAGAACGGAGATCGTAGGTCTGGAAATAGGCTCAAACCAGAACACTATTTTAAGAACTGTTACTGAGGAAGGATATTCCCGTATGCCTGTGTATATGGAAAACTTAGACCATATCGTAGGGGTAATCCACGCCAAAGATGTAATAAATATCCTGCAGCACAGTGAGTTGATAATCCTTGTGGACATCATCAGAAAACCTTATTTTGTTCCGGATTCGATGAAGATAAGTGAGCTTTTAAGGGAGTTTCAGAAAAGAAGAGCTCAGATGGCAATAGTCCTGGATGAATTCGGAGGGACTGCTGGAATCATAACCCTGGAGGATGTAATCGAGGAGATAGTTGGCGAGATCGAGGATGAATATGATGAAGAGAGAAAAGAAGTGGATGTTCTACCTGACGGCTCTGCCATTGTTAAAGGCTCTATCCCCTTGCGGGAATTGAATGAGAAACTAAAGCTGGATTTACCGGAGGAGAAATTCGAAACCTTAAACGGACTTTTAATTAACACCCTGGGAAGGATACCTATCTTGGACGAAAAAATAGAGCTTTTCGATCTAAATTTCACTATCCTGGAAAAAGAGGGACATCATCTCCGAAAAATAAAAATAATTAAGAAAGATGTTTGAGAGCATCATCGAACCAGTGGGAAGATGGATAATAGAAACCATTTCCTCTTTAGGTTACAGTGGAATAGTTTTAACTATGGCCATTGAATCCGCCTGCATCCCTTTACCTTCTGAGATAATTATGCCTTTTTCCGGTTATCTGGTCTTTGCCGGAAGATTTACACTTTTGGGGGTCTCAGTAGCTGGAGCACTCGGCTGTGTAGTAGGCTCTGTTCTGGCATACTGGGCAGGGATTTTAGGGGGAAGACCTTTCCTGGAAAAATATGGAAAATATATTCTGCTTTCTCACAGGGATTTAGATACTGCTGAGAGATGGTTCGATAAATATGGTGACTGGGCAATCTTTTTTTCCCGTCTTCTGCCGGTGATAAGAACTTTTATATCCCTGCCTGCCGGAATTGCCCGGATGAACTTTCCCAAGTTTATCTTATATACTTTCTTGGGCTCATTGCCCTGGTGTTTTGTCTTAGCCTATGTCGGTAAAGTCTTGGGAGAGAATTGGGAGAGTATCAGAACCTATTTCCGTGGAGCAGATATAGTAATCATAATTGTCATAATAATTGGAATTGTGTTTTTCATTTACCGGCATCTGAATTTCAAGAAGAATACATCAGGGGTTTAAGAATGAACTTTATAATGTTCCATCTATTAAAAGAAGGTCAAATAGTAAAGTGAAAAAACCGTTTTAGCAATATGAACTTTTTAAACTATTTTTTGACTGTTTTCATCTCCCTTTTCCTGGTAGTGGATGTTATCAGTAATGCTCCCATTTTCTTATCTCTGACCCAGAGCTATGAGAAAAAAGAAAGAAAGGAGATGGCTAAAAAGGCACTCTTAATAGCTTTGTTAGTTCAGCTCCTTTTCGTCGTCTTCGGGAATTATATTTTCAATTACCTGGGAATTAAGCCCTATTCCTTCACTATTGCCGGTGGTATTCTACTTGCCATCGTGGGAACGGAGATGCTCTTTGGCAGAAAAACCAGAACCGAATATTCCGAGAACGGAACCACCGGAGAGGAGGAGAAAAGAGAAGAAAAAGAGAACATAACCGTTGTTCCTCTGGCTATCCCTCTGCATACCGGACCTGCTTCCATCTTAACCGGTATGATACTTTTCAACCAGCCGGAGAAATTTAATCTATTGGGAAAAGAGCTTTTTATTTTCAAGCTGCTCTTCATTATATCCACGGTCTTAGTCTATTCTGTCTCGCTTTTGATTCTTCTGAAATCCGATTTGCTTTTGAAATTCTTAAGGCCTATCGGGATGAAAGTGATAACCCGCATAATGGGGCTTTTGATTCTGGCGCTCTCGGTGCAGTTTGTGATTAACGGGATAAGAGAAGCGCTGGGGTAGATTTTCGTAGGAGCGTTCAATTGAACGCCCCTACTCCTATTAAAGCAATTTTTTACCTATCCTTAAAACCTCATCCGCCAGCTTTTTCATCAAATACCTGTCATGGGTCACAAAAAGTATTGACCCAGGATAGTCTTTCAAGGCACTCTCCAAAGCTTCACGGGCATCTATGTCCAGATGGTTAGTCGGCTCATCCAAGATCAAAAAATTAGCTCCGGACAAAATAAGCCTGGCAATCATCACCCTCCCTTTTTCTCCCTCGCTTAAATCCTTTATCTTTTTGAAAACGAAATCCCTTCTCAGCATCAAAGCACCTAATACATTCCTCATCCAGACCTGGTAACCTGTTATATCCGATTCTGTTGCTTCCTCTAATATTGTTTTTCCCGAGGACAACCCCTTTCTTTCCTGGTCAAAATAGCCGATTTTAACCTTATGCCCCAGAATCACCTCGCCTCTATCCGGCTTGATTTCACCCAGGATAATTTTTAAAAGTGTGGTCTTGCCGCATCCATTTGGACCGGTAATAACCAGATTTTTCCCTCTCTGGATGGAAAAGTTTAAATCTTCAAATAGCTTTTTCTCTCCATAAGATTTTGACAAATCAGTTACAGAAAGAACATAATCCCCGGAAATCTCAAAATCGGGAAAATCCAGAGTTATTTTTTTCTCCTCAAAAGGCTTTTCTGTTTTTTCTATCTTCTCCGCTCTTTTCTCTACGGCTTTAGCTCTTCTGGCAAGCTTGGCTGAGACAGCGGTTATATGGCCTTTTGCGCCCCCCGCTCCGATTCTTTGTTTCTCCTTACGTTTTGCCCAGACTTTTTTTCTTTGAGCTTCCTCTTTTAGTTTTTTGATCTTTTTCCTTTTATCCTCATATTCTTTCCACTGTCTCTGGATTTCTTCTTCCCTCTGCTCAAAGTAAAAGCTGTAATTCCCTTTATACTCTTTTAATTTCCTTCTTCTTAAATCCCAGATTTTCTCCACGGTTTTGTCCAAGAAGACACGATCATGCGAGATTACAAGCAAAGTGCCTTTGAAATCTGCAAGGTATTTCTCCAGCCATTCCAAACCGGACAAGTCCAGGTGGTTAGTAGGCTCATCCAGCACCATAAATTCAGGCTGAAGTAGAAGTATTCTGGCTAAATCTGCCTTGGTTTTCTGGCCGCTGGAAAGAAGGTTGAAATCTAAACCAAACTCGTCATTTGAAAATCCTAATCCAGCTAAAGTTTTTTCTGCTTCAGCTTTTGCTCCCCAACCTCTGAGGGAGTTAAATTGTTCCTGCCAAAGGCTGTATTGAGTTGTAGACTCTCTATTTGATAAATCCCTTTCCACTTCTTTTAGTTTTGAATAAAGTTTTTTCACTTCCAGGAATGCCTCTAAGGTGTAATCCAATAAAGTCCCTTTATATTCGATTGTGCTTTCCTGTTTTAAGTAACCGATTTGAATGTTGGTTCTGGATAAACTTCTCTTCCCTGAAACAGGTTCTTGTTCTCCGATTATAATTCTCAAAAGGGTAGTTTTACCGCATCCATTAGGCCCGATAAGACCAATCCTGTCCCCTGAGGTTATATCCAGGTTCACTTCCTCAAATAGGCTATCTTCCCCGAAAGTATAGCTGAAGCTTATATTTTTCAGACTTAAAAGATGCATAAATTTCTCCTCAAATAAAAAAACCGGGAGAGTTGCCTCCTCGGCTTAGATTTTTTTAAACTTTTGTGTCAAGCATCCCCTACGGGGAATGCTTGACCTACATAAAAATATACCAATAGACCCCGGAAAGCAAAACTCAATTCAAGAACGAAAAAAAGATGTCTATTGGTTTATTTCACAAGATACTACTCCTTTTTTAATAGGATAGTAATTTAAAAGGGATAGTCAAGATATTTTTGCTTTCTTTTTCTCTATTAAATCTAAGCTCTCCTTTGTTAAAGATGATAAAAAACATATCCCACCTTGAGGGCAAGGTGGGATATCTGTTTGTAGTGCGACCCCGCTTGTCCCGAAGTAAGCGGGATTAGGGTCGCCTATGCGAGGTTGAAACCTCGTACTACGAATTATTTCTTCCTACTTCACCTCAATCTCATACGGCATCTGGTAAAATATCTTCTCGTCTGAGACATTCTCTAATCTCTCAACGTCTTTTAAGAGCTTTTTCGAACCAAATAAGGAAAAAGTCTCCTCAAAGCTCCAGCCAAGAAACCTCCAGATTCTGGGCAGGGTGACTATCTCAACTTCTGCCTCTTCTTTTATACCTGCTTTTATCTTGGCTATCCTGATAGCTTCTTTTAACCCGCCTAATTCATCCACCAGCCCGTTTTTCTTGGCCTGGTTTCCGGTCCAGACCCTGCCTCTGGCGATTTTGTCCACCTCTTCATAAGTCATATCTCTGCCTTCTGCTACCTTATACACAAAATCATCATAGAATTCCTTGGTCTGTCTTTTCACAATCTCTTTTTCCTCTTCAGTAAATCCGCGACTGGTAGTATAGATGTCAGAATGCTCGCCTCTTTTTAGAATCTCTTTAGTAAAACCTATCTTCTGATATAAACCTTTTAAATTTAGTTTTCCTGAGATTACTCCGATAGAGCCGGTTATTGTGCCCGGGTCAGCTAAGATCGTATCACCCGGGCAGGCGATGAAATAACCGCCTGAGCCAGCCACATCTGACATCGAGACGATAAAGGGCTTTTTACCCTTACACAGGACTATCTCCCTCCAGATAATATCAGAGGCAATGCCTGAACCGCCACCGCTGTCAATCCTGAAAACAATTGCCTGGATTGATTTATCCTCCCTCGCCTTTTTAATTGTTTTAGCAATAGTTTCAGAACCCATTATCTTTCCCAGGAATAAGTTATCTCCGCTCTCACCTGACATAATTGAGCCTGTGGCAAATATCACTGCTATCTTGGGAGGACAAGTCCAGCTATATTTATAACTTTCCTCCAGGGTATATTTTCCAAAATCTATTCTGGGACGCTTTTTACCGGTAAGCTCTTTGATGATATTATCTACCTGGTCATAAAAAGCCAAATCATCCACCAGTCCCTTGTCTTTTGCCTCTTTTGCGGTGAAAGGTCCCTGATCGATTATGGATTTCAATTCTTTTTGGGTTATCCCCTTTTGAAGGGCAATTTCCTTAGTCATCTGCTCATACAAATCATCTAAGAGCCAGTTTACCATCTCGCGATGGTATTCGGACATAGAGTCCCTGGTAACCAGGTCTGAGGCGGTTTTATAATCCCCGATATGCACTAAATCTGCCTCAATACCTAATTTCTCCAGGGTTTTTTTGATGAAAGTCACCTCAGCTGAAATGCCGGTTAAATCCAGATAACCGGTGGGAAGCATAATTATCTTATCTCCGGAGGTTGACAGGTAATATTCTTTGTTTCCGCCCATCTCCATAAAGAAAATCACTTCTTTACCACTCTGACGAAAATCGAGAAATGCCTCTCTTATTTCCTGAATTTTGCCAAACCCCGCACTTAAATCACCAAGATTAACGATAATTCCCTTTACCCTGTTATCCTTTTTTGCTCTTTCTAAATCCTGAATAATTTCTAAAAGGTTAGGTTTCTTCTTTACAAAAAGACCTGATTTCTTCTCCTCCTCAAGTTTTCCGGAAAGCCTCATCTCCAGAAAATTATCTTTTCTCTGTAAAAGAGTTCTGTATCTTTGACTCGAGAAATTCAAGAAAACCACACCCCTCT
>JAOUFL010000269.1 GCA_029858245.1 Candidatus Zixiibacteriota bacterium | reverse complement strand
GTCGGGTCTCCATATTTTTTCTTCAGCTCTAAAATTTCATCTCTTATAATATTCATCCTCTTGGCTTTGCTTTCCAGGATCCCTTTTAAGGTAGCTATCAGCTTGATGGTTTCCAGATATTCCTCTTCTACCTTTTTTCTCTCCAGTCCGGTAAGTCTTTGCAGTCTCATATCCAGAATCGCCTTTGCCTGAATCTCGCTCATCTTGAATTTTTTCATCAACCCCTCTTTGGCAGAAGCTGGATCCTTGGACGACTTAATTAACTTTATAACTGCATCTATATTCTCTAATGCAATTTTCAAACCTTCCAGAATATGGGCTTTGCTTTCTGCCTGAGCCAGCTCGAATTTTGTCCTTCTGATAATAACTTCATGCCTGTGTTCTATAAATAAATTGAGAAGCTCTTTCAGATTTAAAACTTTGGGCACACCATCCACCAGTGCAATCATTATAACCCCGAAGGTGTTTTGCATCTGGGTGAGCTTAAAAAGCTGGTTTAAGATGATCTCGGCTTGTGTTTCCTTTTTTAACTCGATAACTATCCTCATCCCTTCCCTATCAGATTCATCCCGCAGGTCAGAGATTCCCTCTATGGTTTTATCATTTACCAGCTCTGCTATTTTCTCTAAAAGGTTGGATTTACTTATCTGATAGGGGATTTCATTTACAACGATACTCTCTTTTCCGGACTTCTGCTTTTCAATACTCGCCCTGGCTCTTAAAACTATTCTCCCTCTTCCGGTTTTAAAATATTCACGGATCCCGCTTGTGCCGTAGATTATTCCTCCCGTGGGAAAATCCGGACCCTGAATATATTTCGAGAGTTTTTCTTCTTCCAATTCCGGTTCTTCGATTAAGGCTACCAGAGCATCTGCAACCTCAGACAGGTTATGAGTGGGTATATTAGTAGCCATACCAACCGCAATACCGGAAGAGCCGTTACAGATTAAATTGGGGAATTTAGAGGGTAAAACCAAAGGTTCTTTTCTGGTCCCGTCATAATTAGGGATGAAACCAACTGTATCCTTATCCAGGTCAGCCAATATCTCCATTGCTAAGGGAGTAAGTCTTGCTTCTGTATATCTCATGGCTGCAGGAGCATCCCCGTCAATGGAGCCAAAATTCCCCTGGCCATCTATCAGGGTATATCTCATATTGAAATCCTGAGCCATTCTGACCAAAGTGGGGTAGACCACCTGTTCTCCATGAGGATGGTAATTACCTGAGGTATCACCTGCAATTTTGGCACATTTACGATGAGGTCTGCCTGGAGACAGATTCAGATCATTCATTGCTACCAGAATTCTTCTTAAGGAAGGCTTGAGTCCGTCCCTCACATCCGGAAGAGCGCGGGCAGTAATCACAGACATCGAATAGTCGATATAGGAGGATTTCATCTCCTCCTCTAAGAGCACCGGGACTATCTTTTGTTTTTCTAATTCTAAGGGCATTGGATTGCTTCCTTCCACTTTGAAATAATTTACTCTTTTTGATTAAATATGGTGAGGATGTTTTAACTAAACATCTAAATTTTTCACATACCTGGCGTTCTCTTCAATGAATTTCCGTCTCGGTTCTACCTGGTCTCCCATAAGCATGGTAAAGATATGGTCAGCTTCTGCTGCATCTTCTAAGGTAACCTGAAGCAAGGTCCTTTTCTCTGGATCCATAGTTGTATTCCAGAGCTGTTCAGGATTCATCTCCCCCAAGCCTTTGTATCTCTGGATACCGATTCCCTCATCTCCTAACCTTTTCAGCAATCTATCTTTCTCCTCGTCTGAATAGGCGTACATCTCTGTATTACCTTTTTTCAATCTATACAAGGGCGGCTGGGCAATGTAGATATAACCCTGCTCTACTAACTCCTTCATATATCTATAAAAGAAGGTTAGAATCAGAGTTCGGATATGAGAGCCATCCACATCCGCGTCAGTCATGATGATGATCTTGTGGTATCGCGCCTTGGAAATATCAAGCTCATCACTTCCTATCCCTGTTCCTAAGGCTGTTATCAAGGTTCTGATCTCGTCATTGGAAAGAACCCTGTCAAAGGGTGCTTTTTCCACATTCAATATCTTGCCTCTTAAGGGCAGAATAGCCTGAAAGCGCCTGTCCCTTCCCTGCTTGGCAGAACCACCGGCAGAAGGTCCCTCCACGATATATATCTCACAGTGCTGGGGATCTTCAATGGAGCAATCCGCAAGCTTCCCTGGCAGGTTGGCACCTTCCAGGGCGCCTTTTCTTCGGGTCAGCTCCCTGGCTTTTCTTGCTGCTTCCCTGGAGCGGGCAGCCATAATCGATTTCTCGCAGATCTTTCTGGCAATCGAAGAGTTTTCCTCAAAGAAACTTGATAGTCCATCCCCGGTGATCGACTCCACTATCCCCTTCACCTCGCTGTTCCCTAATTTAGTTTTGGTCTGCCCTTCGAATTGCGGGTCAGGTATCTTTATGGAGATTATAGCAGTCAAGCCTTCTCTGGCATCCTCACCCTGCAAAGCCACATCC
>JAOUFL010000064.1 GCA_029858245.1 Candidatus Zixiibacteriota bacterium | reverse complement strand
TCATAGATATGATGGCCAATTCGGGAGATATTCTCCTGTTTTCAGAAAGGGATATCATCAAAAGTTAAAACAGTATGCGAGGAATTTAAAGAAGTTTTATAACAAAAAAGAAAAACTGTCAGGGGATGAGCTTCTAGACCTTAAAATCCTGCATTCCGGCTTAGAGAAGGAAATCAAATACGAGACGGAGTATCAGCGATATCTGCGTGATGCGAGTATGTTCCCCTCGCTGGTGTTAAGCGGATGTAACGTTTTGATCCTTAGAGAATTCGCTCCTGCGGACGCGCGGGGGAAAAGCTTGCTTTTAAGGTTGAAGCTGATCCCGGCATTTTTAAAACAAGCAGAAAAAAATTTAAAGAGTGCCAGGAAAATTCCCCGGATCTGGACAGAGATAGGAATGGAAACCACCTCAGGGGGTAAGCTTTTCTTCCAGACTAACGTACCAGAATTTGCAGGACAGGTCCCTCATCTGAAGAATGCCATTCAGGAAGCGTCTCAGGATGCGGAGAAAAGCTTTAACCACTATTATGATTTCTTGAAGAAAAAGATATTACCTAAATCAAAAGGTGATTTTGCCTGCGGCAGAAAGCTTTTTGATTATCTTTTATCCGAAAATCATCAGCTTCCCTACAACTCTCCTGCCCTTATTAAGAAAGGAGAAAAAATAATCAGAGAAACCAGGATAGAGCTAAAAAAAGTTGCTAAAAGAATTGATCCCACGAAGACCTGGTCTGAAATAGTAAGCATGGTGAGAACCCATCATCCTGAAGCAGAAGATCTGCTGAATTTCTACAAGGAAGAGATGCAGAGAAGCTACAATTTCGTCAAGGATAAAGACCTGGTATCCATACCGGAAGGAGAAAAGCTGGATGTGGTGGAAACTCCTGTTTTCTTAAGACATATTATCCCTTACGCAGCTTACCTGTCTCCTGCTCCTTTTGATGAAAACCAGCAGGGATTTTACTGGGTTACTCCGGTTGACCAACAGCTACCAGCAGAAAAGCAGGAAGAACAGCTGCAAGGACACAATATGCACAAAGCTTGTGTTACTACCCTGCATGAGGGATACCCGGGACATCATTTACAGCTGGCTCTTAACAACCGGATAAACTCGAAAGTGAGAAGGGTATTCGATACCAATGTTTTAGTAGAGGGGTGGGCTATGTACTGTGAGGAGATGATGTATGAACAGGGTTATTATACTGATATCAGGACCCGGCTTTTTCAGCTGAAAGACCAGTTGTGGAGAGGTTGTCGAATAGTGATTGATGTCATGCTTCACACCCAGAAAATGAGCTTCGAGCAGGCAGTGGATATGCTGGTGAACGTGGCTAACCTGGAGAGATTAAATGCCATAGCCGAGGTGAAAAGATATACACTGACTCCTACTCAGCCCATGAGTTATGCGATTGGTAAATTGGAGATTCTAAAACTCAGGGAGGAATACAAAAAGCTAAAAGGGAAGGAATTTGACCTGAAGAAATTCCATAACCAGCTTTTAAGTTACGGTTCCATCCCGATTAAGTTAATAAGGGAGAAGATGCTTTCAGGGTAACTATCTGTTAAGTTTTAACTTATACATATATATATATATTCTAAGACTTGGTTAGATACATCGTCGTGCATTTTTATCAGAGAGAGAAGTTTTAAAATACAGAACTTTTATTTCTCTTAAAGTATCAGGTTAAGGCATTTCCGGTTCTGAAAGCCTTAAGGGTAATCTATATCTTTTCCCTGCCGATTTAAAAAATAACAGGGTTAAATGGCTATAGCTTTTTTACTTGCATTTTAATTCTTTAAAGTTATTATTTAAGTTAAAATTTGTCCAGCGAATCCAAATTCGAAAAAACATTCAAAGATGAGTCAATATCCCCAGGAAGAGAGAAAAGGTGATTCGGTAAGACTCCTTAAAGATACAATTGAAGCCAAAATAAACGAGCTTACCGAAAATCTTAGCAGGCTGAAAGCAAAACTTTCCGGTGTTCGTTCTATTTCAAACCTTAGCCGTAAACTTTATTCGGTTACTTCACTGGATTCCATTCTGGAGAACGTTCTTTTAATATGTCTTGATCAGTTTAAGGCAAAAGGTGCTTTAATTAAGGTGCAAAGTGGCCTTAAGGATATGCCAATTTCAATTTCCAAAAATAGAGGGATGGAACTGGAAAACAACCAGGAATTCTCACCTGATTCAGATCTGGCAATCTACCTTAAAAATAAAAATATGCCTGTATTTATAGACCAGGTAGAAAGTGAACTGCAGCTTAAGTCAAAGTTTCCAGGGTTTCAAAGGGGAATTAAACCAGTAATATTTACACCTCTGGTTACAGGAGACAACCTGAGGGGAGTTCTCATTCTCTCAGGCAAGACCTCAGAGATGTCTTATACTGAGGAAGATCTGGAGCTTCTTTCACTGCTGGCTAACCAGGCTGCAGTTGCTGTGGAGATTTCACTCCTGAATCAGCAGAGTAAAAAATCCAGTGCGGAATTAAAGAAAACCAGGGAGCTCTTAACTCAGATTGGGAAATCACCAGATGAAGATGAGATCTTAGTTACCATTGCACGAGAGGTGAACAACCCCCTGGGTATAATCAAGAATTACGTAACTCTTCTGGAGCAATCACTGAAAAAGAATGACAAGTCCACATCCTATCTGAAGGTGATAAACGAGGAGGCTGATCGTATAGCCGGCGTTATAAAACGATTTATGGATTTCAGAAAACCCGGCTCAGAAGCGAAAACCCTCACGGATGTGGGATTTTTATTGGAAGATACCCTAATCTATGTAGAAAGCCAGTTTTCCAGGGACAAGGTCTGTATAAAAAAGGATTTGCTGAAAAACCTGCCCAAGCTCAAAGCTTTTCCCGAGGAACTCAAAGAAGTATTTCTTAACATCCTGACTACCTGCAAGCAATCTATGCCTTATGGTGGAGAAATAGAAGTCTCTGTCAGAAGAGAAAAAAACAGGCTGGCAATAGAATTCAAAGATACCGGAAGCTTGCTGAACGGGAAAGACCTCTCCGGTGATATGTTAGATCTCTTTCACACTTCAGATGGCAATGCGTTAGAGGCAGGCCTTTGGATTTCTAATAGTATAATGCAAAGGCATAATGGGGAATTAAAGGTCAAAAACAGGGAAGACGGAAAAGGAACATCATATCATATAAATTTGCCCCTGATCACATAAGATGAAAAAGAAATTCACAGAAAAAGTCTTGATTGCAGATGCCGAGATGAGGATGTGTGAAAGCCTGAGTGCCCTGCTGAATAACTCAGGATATGAAGTGGAGACAGCCTGCGATGGAGAGAGAGCACTTTCCCTGATAAACCAGAATAATTTCGATCTGGTTATAACTGATATCAATCTACCCAAAGTTAACGGTCTGGAACTTTTAAGGAGAATTAAATCCATAGATAAAGAAGCTATGGTAATAATAATGTCCGGCTTCGGATCACTGGATACTGCCCTGCAAGTCATAGAAAACGGAGCATATTATTATTTTCTCAAGCCGATAGATTTCAAAAACCTGGAGAGAGTGGTCAAAAAAGGGCTGGAGAAAAGAAAACTGGATCTGGAAAGAGCCAGTTCACTCCGGGAGCTTAATCAGAAAAACGAGGAACTAAATAAACGAATTGAGGAGCTCAATGCACTATATCAAGCTGGCATGTCCCTGAGCTCTACTGATACCCTGGATGTGCTGCTTTCCAATATCCTTTCCCTTTCCGCCAAGGTTATCGGTGCCAGGACCGGCTCCGTAATGTTGTTGGATTCCTCCGAGAAATTTCTTACCATAAAATCAGCCATAGGACTGAGCAAAGAAGTTGTGGAGAGCACTAAATTAGAGATGGGCAAGAGCATAGCTGGTTATGTAGCGGAGAAAGGACAACCGCTCTTAGTGGAAGACGTGGAAATAGATCAGCGTTTTAAGAGAGTGTCCAGGGAAAAGTATGAAACCAAATCTCTGCTCTCCGTTCCCCTGAAAGTAAAAGATAAGGTTCTGGGGGTAATAAACTTAAACAACAAACTCAGCGGTGAAGCATTTAACAGCAGAGATTTAAAACTGATCTCTACTTTTGCCTCGCAGGTAGCCATAGCAATTGACGATGCCTATAATTTTGAACAGAGCAGGAAAAGGATTACCCAGTTGTCAGTCCTGCATCAGATTGCCGCGCAGCTTTCCAATTTAGATGATTTCGAGGGAATCTCCAGGTTTATTTTCGAACAGCTGAGGAGGATAATACCGATAGATTTTTCAATATGGTTCGACTGGGATGAAAAAAATCAAAGAATAAAACTCAGCTCGCTGCAGGGCCTGGGAGATCAAATATCAGCCCTGGAGATACCCATTCTGGATCTGGATATTTTTGACCGGGAGAAACTTAGCAAGAAGATAAAAAAGAAACTGGAAAGTGAAGCAGTCATTTCCAAGAGATGTAGGTTCTATTCTTTTCCAATTCTGGCAGAAGGTGCTTTTCACGGCATACTCTGCGCGGGCAATTTAAATGATCAGGCTTTGACCCGGGAGGAAGAAGAGATCATTTTCATCATAGGTTCTCAGGCATCCTCGATCTACGAACGTCAGAGAGCAATCCTGAATGCTACCAGATTGGTCACCATGGGGAATATGATGTCGGAGATAACTCATGATCTCAAAAAACCCCTGACCAGTTTAAAAGGGGTAATCCAGATTTTAAAGGAAGGAAAAAGTGAAATCAAACAAAAAGAGCTTATGAATATTCTGGATGAGGAGATTAACAGGGCAAGCGAGTTAGTCAGAGAGTTAGCGGATTTCTCCAATCCAGGTAAATATCAATTGGAGAGAAGATCGGTCCTTCCAGTTCTGGAGAAGACACTGAAACTTCTGGAAACAGACATTAAAAATAACCGGATTAAAGTAACCAGAGAATATCAGGAAGGTCTTCCTCCTGTTTATATAAATGATAACGAGCTTCTGGAGGCATTGGTGAACGTAACCTTAAATGCCATCCAGAGTATGCAGAAGGGCGGGGATTTGAAAGTAGAGTTAAGCAGGTATTATAATGAGCAGAGGGAAGAGAGTTATATAAAAATAGATATTACTGACAAGGGCACAGGTATACCAAAGGAGAATCTAAACAAGATATTTGACCGATATTTTACTACCAAGGAGGGTGGATCGGGTTTAGGATTGCCTATAGTCGAAAGGATTATAAAAGCTCATAACGGTTTTTGTGAAGTCGATAGTCAGCTTAAAAAAGGTACGAAGTTTTCTATTTATATTCCCTGCAGTTAGTTAATTTTTGATTTATCTGCCGATAGGAGAAATGAGTAAACACAAAGTCTTAAACTCATGAAAGAAAAAATCAAATTACTGGTTATTGATGATGACCCCAGTGTATCCTGGCTGTTGAGTGAGGGGTTGGGAGGGGAATACGAGGTTCTCTCAGCCCGGGATGGGAAAGAGGGAATAAAAATGGTTTCCGGAGCGAAACCCGATCTGGTATTGTTAGACATAAAAATGCCCGGTCTGAACGGATTGGAAGTTCTTGAGCAAATCAAGGAGAAAGACCGGTTTTTAGAGGTTATAATGCTCTCAGGACACGGCGAGACGAAAAATGTTGTGGAATCAATTCGCCGGGGTGCATCTGAATTCGTTAATAAGCCATTTGACGCAAAAGAGGTCGAAGTTCATATTCAGAAAGTGCTTGAAAAAAACAAGCTGAAAAAAGAATTAGACCAATTGAAATCTGAACTCCAGGCAAAATCTCAGTATGATAAATTGATCGGTGAAAACCCCAAGATGCTGCAGGTCAAAAATTTGATTGAGGAAGTGGCTGATTCGGGTTTGAATGTGCTGATCAGGGGTGAAAGCGGTACTGGTAAGGAGATAGTTGCTCGGATGGTACATAATTTATCATCCCGCAGGAATGAGGCATTTATTAAAGTTAACTGCGCAGCCATTCCCCGGGAGCTTTTGGAAGCCGAGCTTTTCGGGTACGAGAAAGGTGCTTTTACAGGAGCACATAAAACCAAACCTGGCAGGTTTGAGACTGCCAACCGGGGCACAATATTTCTGGATGAGATCGGAGATATGCCCCTGGAGCTTCAGGCTAAGCTACTGCAAGTTCTGGAACAGCATGAGTTCGTCAGGGTGGGCGGAATAAAAAATATAAAAGTGGATGTGCGGATTGTCTGTGCTACCAATCGGGATTTAGAAAATGCTTTAGAAAAACAGCATATGCGTGATGACCTTTACTATCGGCTAAACGAAATTACCATAAAACTTCCAGCTTTAAGAGAGATAAAAGAGGATATTCCTTTCCTGGTCGATCATTTTTTGAAGAAATATAATCTGCAGTATAGAAAAGACTGTACACAGCTTTCTTCCAGAAGTATGAAATACTTACAGGCATATGGTTGGCCCGGAAACGTTCGCCAGTTAGAGAACCTGATCAAGCAGATTGTGGTGAGAGGGGACGAGAACATCATATCGGAAACTCTGAAATCGACCATTATAACTTCCGAGACCACGGCAGAAATTGGAACTTCCCCGGATAAGAGAGATTATTCACTCAAGAAAAGAGTTGCACATGCTGTAGCTGAGGAGGAAAGGAAATTGATCCAGGAGGTTTTAGAAAGAACCAACTGGAATCGTAGAAAAGCTGCTGATCTTTTAGGGATAAGCTATCGCTCACTGCTTTACAAAATAAAAGAATATCGTTTAAATGAAATCGTATGAGAAGATTATTTTAGGTAAGGTTCTGCAAAGATTGTGAACAGGGTTGCATACAGATTTAAATATTGAAAGGAGCTTTGTTTTATCAACAGCTTAAATAAATTAAATTATTAGATTTTATATAAAAAACAATAAATTGGCATAGTAATTTGTCGAAGACAAGCCCTTACTGGATTTTAAGTTATAATAGTTCTTTTTAATGTTTTAAATTTAAAAGTTTATCACTTTAAATTATAAGACTCAAAATAAAAAACAAAACCTGTGGCACAGGTTTTGCTTTTTTAACAGTCGAGAAAAGTAAACTAAGTTGCCCCTTCGTGATAAAAATAGAGAGACCATAACATAAAGGCAAGGATGCCAGCTGCTTTTTTGGGGAAATAGCACAGAGAACAAAGCGATTTTTAAATTAACTACAAGAGGAGATTTGGAATGACAAAATTCAAGGATGAAAATGACTTACAAAGTGATTACGAGGGAAGAGAAGAGATGGATCAGTTTTGCAGGAATCATCGTAACTTCGGTTTGTGGGCAAAGCTGGAATTAAAAAGAGCAGAACGTTATTGTGAGTTTCTATCCCTTTTAGTGCTTGATTTTAGCAGTTTATCCAAATTTGCCAGGATGGGAGCGGTGAGAAGTTATTGCAGGATAGAAACTCTTTTAGAGGACATAGAAAAACGTATTTGTGACCGGAGGAGCAGGATTGTACGGGAAACAGATGTGGTTTCCGGAGTTGCAAACCACAGATTGCTTCTACTGCTGCCAGAGACGCCAAAGGAAGGGGCAGTGGTATTGGCGAAGAGATTAAAAGATGACTTAAAGAATATCATCTCCAGTTCGCTGAAAACCCCTCCAGGATGGCAGTTGTCTATGGATATCCTTTCTTACCCTGACCGGAAAGGCAAAGAAAGATTAATGGGATTTATAGGGGAGTTAACCCAATCATAAATATATTGATTTAAGCACTCTTTTTTTAGACTCACTTAAAACAGGGACGTTATCTTCACAAAAAATAACCTTAAAATTCATAATTATACCTGTAAAACATTTTTACCGGATTAGTAGGTCCCAATCTACCAAATCAAGCTTACTGAAGGAATTAGCTATCCCTATAATATCATTTATATATCGGGAATTGTAATGAATTTTTATAGAGCATATAGATTATTTACCTGCTTTTATTCCATACGCAGCAAAGAATAATTGTAAACCATTAAATTGTTGACTTCTAATGAACGTTAAACTATATTAAAAAATTAAATTTGACTATATGCTGACAGATAAAAACATAGAAGATATAAAAAACATACTGGGTGAGAGCAGGTTCAAAGTGGAGCAGGGTAAAGCTTATGCTGAACCAGGGGAAACCAGTGTTATTCCTGAACTGGTCAGATTAGCCCTCCGGGAAAAATTCAGGATCTTTCCCTCAGGAAACGGGACTAAAACCAATCTGTTAAGATTCCCTGAAGAAAAGACCCTTTTTTTGAAATTAAGCTCCCTTTGCCAGGTAAAAAAGGTAGTCCCGGAAGACCTTTACGTGGTAGTTGAGCCCGGACTTGAATTAAAGGAATTGAATTCCGAGCTTGCAAAATATAATCTTTTTTATCCGTTATCCATGGATGATTCAGAAGGAACTATCGGAGGCTCGGTTGCCTCTGGACTTTCTGCTATTGTCGGGACTAAAGAAGTCAGCACAAAAGAGCTGGTTCTGGCTCTGGAGCTGGTTAATTCCTCGGGCAAAGTATTAAAATCCGGCTCTGAGGTTTTTAAAAGCGTTACCGGCTATGATACCACAAGACTTTTAGTTGGCTCCTGGGGAACTTTGGGTATAATCATTTCTGTATCTTTGAGGGTTTTCCCCCTTAATAGAAGGAAAGAATTTACAGATTTAAAAATCGCACCTGCCGTACCGTTAAAACTAAAAGATAAAGACAAGGCAAGAGTAGTTCTCCACCGTAGAATTAAGAAACTTTTGGACCCGGAAGGTGTTTTCGTAGAACTGTTTTAAAGAGGAAAATGAATCAAAATCTTTTAAGCAGATTAGCCTCTTAATTATCATGAAAGAGGTAGAAACTGCGACTTTTTATACAAAACATTTGTTTGTTTGACAAAAAGCAGAAATGTTAAAGAGATGTTCTTACAAGGTTTTAATCCGAGAAGAGATATAACATAAGCTTAAGCTGGTGGTCGAAGACGACTGGAGGATATTATCTGAGGACTGAGAGGATATGTCTGAAAAAGAAAAATTAATCCTTGACATATTGCTGAGTGCTATCCAGAGAGAGATAGAGGCTTATGATTATTATTATAAATCCAGTCAGAGCTCTCCTTATACCGAAACCGGCTCTCTTTTTATGCAATTAGCTCGCGAGGAAAAAAAACACAAGGATATTCTGGTAAGAGAATATCAAACCGTTAAGAGACTATTAAAAAAAGAAAACACAAAAGGGACCTATTTGGAAAAAGACAGTGTTTCATACCTTATCCCGGATGAGGTTCCATTTCGAAGATCAGAAAGTATTCCAGAAATCGAGTTATCCTGCATCTCCCTGCCTACTGAATTTTTGGGGGGAGATTATTTCGAGACATTGATCATTAAAGACCCGGAGAAAGATATCAAGCATCTGGCTTTTCTACTTTATGATATAATGGGACATGGTCTGGATATAAGTCCGCTTAAAGCCAGGGTGAGGGAGGCACTGGAGTATCTTCTTGATCTCTGGTCTAAAGACAGATTGATTCTTTCACCTGGTATGACACTTACCCGGCTGGGTAAAGAGATCTGGCAGGATTGTCAGCATTCATCTAATTTCATGGAGCTTTTTTTCGCACTCTATAACCCGGTGGAGAGAAAAATTACATATTCCTCTGCCGGTCACCCACCCCCTCTCCTTTTATCAGGTCAGGGAACAGAGGTCAGAGCTTTAACTGATACTGACCTGGTGATGGGAATTGTCAAGGATAAAGAATATCGGGATAACTATATAAAAGCTGACTCTGGCGACGTTTTTATCTTATATAGCGATGGAGTTACAGAAGCGTTTAATCCCGCTGGGGAGATGTACGAGGAAAAAAGACTTATTCAGACAGTTCAAGAAAATTTTCATCAAAATGCAAACCAGATTGCCCGACAAGTATGTAAATCTCTTAAGGACTTTACCAGAGATAAACCCTTAACGGATGAACTGACTCTGGTTATTGCTAAGATCAAATAACAGAAAGATATGGAATGAAAGAAAAAGATAAGAAAAGATTCAGAGAGGTATCACAGCCTATAGGTGATAATGCAAAAGCTTTAGAAGCACTGGAAATTGCCATATATAATGAACAATCCGCTCATGATTTCTATAAAAGCTTAAGCGAAGCCATAGAAAATCCCAGCGGACGGGAAAGGTTCAGGTTTTTATCACTGGACGAGAAAAGACACCGGGCTTTGCTGGAGGAAAGATTTTTCAAGGAATCCGGAGGTAAAAGATTTGTTTTCGATACTCGCAAGACTAAAAAAATCGAGCTTGAAATAAGTGATCAGGCTTCAGCTTATGAAGCTCTGGATATTGCTCTGGAGGCAGAAAGAGAAGCTTATAATTCTTATATAAGAGCAGCCTCTCAGGCAAAAGATGAAGGAGGCAAAAGAATGTTTGCATGCCTAGCCTCCGAAGAGGAAAAGCACTACCAGATTTTGATGTCCGAAAAACAGATGCTTGAAGGCGGGTTTTACTGGTTTAGCCTGGACAGTTCAGGATTTATGGAGGATTAGTT
>JAOUFL010000268.1 GCA_029858245.1 Candidatus Zixiibacteriota bacterium | reverse complement strand
TAAACATGGCTATAAGGAGATATGGGCTCCTTTTATGGTGAACAGAGAATGCATGGTTGGTACAGGGCAGCTACCCAAATTAGAAGAAGATATGTATCTTTGCGAGAAAGATGACTTATTCTTAATCCCTACGGCTGAGGTTCCGGTAACGAATCTGCATAAGGACGAAGTTCTTAAGATGGAGGAGCTTCCTATTTATTATGTAGCCTATACCCCGTGTTTTAGAAAAGAAGCTGGCTCTTATGGCAAAGATACCAGAGGAATATTAAGGGTGCATCAGTTTGATAAAGTTGAACTGGTGAAACTTGTAAAACCAGAGACTTCTTATGAAGAACTCGAAAAACTGGTCTTAGATGCTGAGGAAGTTTTACAACTTCTGGGAATACCCTATCGGATTAGGCTGCTATGCACAGGTGATTTAAGTTTCGCTGCTGCCAAATGCTATGACATCGAAGCCTGGGCTCCCGGAGTGAAAAAATATTTAGAGGTTTCTTCCTGTAGTAATTATGAATCTTTTCAAGCAAGAAGAATCGGAATAAAATACAAACCAGATCCCAAATCCAAACCAGAATTCGTTCATACCCTGAACGGCTCCGGTGTGGCTTTAGCCCGCACTGTTGCGGCTCTGCTGGAAAATTTTCAAACGGAAAAAGGGAAAGTAATTATACCTGAGGTACTAAGACCTTATTTAGGTGGATTGGAGGAGATAAGTTAAACCGTTAATAAAATGATTATAATTTTATAAAGGATAGACTTGTGATAACCGCTCTGATGAATTTTAAATTCAAAAACAAGATATGTGCAAAATGCATGTATTAATAGAAAGTTGTAATAATGTATCGGGTAATAACTTACGCAAAACACCTAAAGAAGCGTATGAAGTTTAATATGCAATACATTTCACATGTAAAAAAAGAAGTTTTTAATTATCATTATTATTCTTTTTATTATGTTAGTAACTGGAAAAAATGGTAAATAATAACAACAATATTAATGTAAAAAGCTCCATTGGATTTAGAAGAAGCTTTTCTTCATTATTTTTTAAACTGGCAATTTTTTTCGGAGTAGTCATCTTAGCTTTTGTCTATTTCTTTTATTCGCAGTATGTTATCTCACAACTGAAAGAGGATTCAAAAAGGGTAGTTTCAGCGTATGCCAGACTCTGGGGTCTGGTTGCTTCTGAGGCAGCTACCGGAGCGGAGATTGATCTGATTTTCGAAGAGGTCATAAAAAAGAGTAATTTCCCAATTATTGTGACCTCACCTGAGGGAGAACCTCAAGCGTGGAGAGGTGTGGGGATTCTATGGAATGATACAACCTTTGAGGCAAAAACCAAACTGATTAAATTGGTCAAAAAAATGGATCTTGAAAAGGAACCTGTTCCTATCTACTATGGCGAAGAAAAAGAATTGATAAATTATCTTCATTACGGTGACTCCATGTTGATCTCACAGCTTAAGATTATGCCTTTTTTAGAAATTGGCCTTTTGATAGTAGTGGTCTGGGTTGGTTTTGTCAGTTTCAGGAATATGCAGAAAAGTGAAAAAAGGTCTATCTGGGTGGGAATGGCAAAAGAAACCGCTCATCAGCTGGGTACACCTATCTCCTCTCTATTGGGTTGGGTTGAACTTTTAAAGTCTGGACCAGCGAAAAGGGATGAATATCTGGAAAAAATGGGTATGGATTTAAAAAGACTGGATAAAATTGCCTGCAGGTTCAGTCAGATAGGTTCACTTCCTGAGTTGAAAGAGGTAGAATTAAATAAAATTGTCAAAGAGGTGGTAAGTTATTATAAAGAAAGAATTCCTGAAAAGGTGGAGTTAAAAGAGAATTTAAGTGAGTCTATTGCAATAGAGGTAAATCCTGAACTTTTAAGCTGGGTTATAGAGAACCTTCTGAAAAATTCAGTTGAAGCATTAGAACCTCAAAACGGTAGGATAGAGATATGTACTGGTCAGGACAAAGATAAAAAAAGAGCATATATCCTGGTTAGTGATAATGGGAAAGGAATACCTGCAAGAGAGCACAAAAGGATATTTTCTCCGGGATATACTACCAAGAAAAGAGGCTGGGGTTTAGGTTTAACTCTGGCAAAAAGGATTGTAGAGGAATACCATCGGGGTAAATTAACTTTAGTGGAAAGTATTCCTAATCAAAAAACGACTTTTTCAGTTACTTTACCTCTAAGGTCAAAAAATAGTAAAGAATTGGCGTAGATTAAATGTCGACATTAAGCAAGAGTCTCCTGGTGTGCAAGAAACTACAATTTTTGTTATTGAATTTAAAGCAAATAGATTTTACAAATATAAATGAGCTTTGAATGAAAGAAGATATAAAAACCATACTCTGGGTAGATGATGAGATAGACAAGCTGAAATCCCACATCATTTTTCTGGAAGAGAGAGGGTATAAAATAACTCCAGTAACAAATGGTGATGATGCCATTATTTTACTCGGGAAGAAGACGTACGATTTAGTCCTCCTGGACGAGATGATGCCAGGAAAAGATGGTTTAGCTACCCTGGAG
>JAOUFL010000267.1 GCA_029858245.1 Candidatus Zixiibacteriota bacterium | reverse complement strand
ACCATCTGTAGTAGATATTATGTCCCTTATATAGCCAGGAAATTTCTTGGGAATGGTAAAAGTGTCGTACCAGGCAGTAAGACCATAACTTTCAAGCTTCTCTTTTATATACTGAGCAGCCTGGTCACACCCTTCGGTATAAGTATATCTGGTGAGTAGAGTCTCGGGAATCCCGCCAATCAGTACTTCATTTTCACCCGAGAGATCAGCAACGTAATCGTATAATTTACCCGTGGTTACCTTTTGTATGATCTGGTTGATTAAAGGGCTATAAGCCGAAATTTTTGCTTTAGCTGTAAAAGGATACTCCTCCTCTGACTTTATGGGAAGAGGTTTTTTCTTGATTAACTTAATGCTCAGCCCTGAAGAGGTTAACTCCTCAATTCTCTTTGGATATCCTTTTACTATTGCCCTTGAACCTTCTGCTTCTAATACGGTTACTTTCTCTTTTATCTGATCTAGATATCTGGATATATCCTCACCCGGTTTAGCCCAGATAAAGTAATAAAGAGAGAACTCAGCCTCATCATCCAGTACCTGGTACGAGATACCGACACTCTTAAAGTATTCCAGATTCTCCGAGGTGGCTTCAGCTAAATAGTAATCTGCAGTTTTAGCAATGGCTATTACTCCGGACTCTTTGATAAGATTGGTCTCCTGTGGAGTGAGCGGACTTACTTTAATCAGGAAACCGTCCTGGGCAAGTCCCTGGGAAGCAATAAAAACTACAAGAATCAGAGCGAAAAGAATCCTTTTCACTATATACCTCCTTAGAGTTAAAAGTTTTGGTTTAGTTCGAATAAATTAATAAACATAACAAAAATCAGAGCTGCTTTTTAAAATAACATATTCCCCCTCTTAAGAATATGTCCTTTATTAATATAATCGGTAATCATCTTTTGTCAATATATCAATTCTCTATAAAGTAAATACGACAATCAAGGTCTGAATACTTTAGAATTATGAGCTTGACTCGTATTATTTTTAGAATTATATTGGCAGAAATTTTTAAAAAGGATTATTTCGATTATGCAAACAACTAATCATAAACATATCAAAGAACATGAAGACCAGCTTTTAAAATGTCTTAAATGTGGAACCTGTCTTTATGCCTGTCCTTTATATGCTGAATTGAAGTATGAACCAGCTGCTCCCAGGGGGAGGGTAGCGTTGATCGATGCTGCCTATAAAGGGAAGATGGATTTATCCGAGGTTTTCAGGAAAAAGATCGCTTTCTGTTTGAATTGCAAGTCCTGTGTGGATGCCTGTCCCAGTGGTGTGAGAATCGATGATCTGGTTCTCAGTGCCAGGGCTGAGTTAGTAGACAGGGGTAAATTAACCTTTATAGAAAGGTTTATCTTCAGGCATTTATTAAAAAGAGGCAGGTTACTTCCTCCGGTGGCTAAATGGGCAACCTTTATGGGAAGGATGGCTCAGAGGATTCTGCCTGAGAGCGCAGCTTTAAAATTATTTCTGCCGATTCCAGAAGGATTTAAAGAGAGAATTTATCCTAAGATTGCCAGGAAAAACGCAAGAAAGAGATTCCCGGAGATTATAAAGGTTAAAAATCCTAAAATGAGAGTGGGGTATTTCATCGGCTGTGGAACAGACCTGGTCTATCCGGAGATAGCAGAAGCAGTCATAAAGGTTTTGACGCATAATGATATTGAAGTAGTCATACCTAAGGGCTGGGTCTGCTGCGGGACCTCGATCTACAATTCAGGTGATTTCAAAACCGGGATAAAGCACGCCAAGAAGAATTTAAAGCTCTTCAATAAATATAAATTAGATGCCATCGTGACCAATTGTGCTTCCTGCGGCTTGACTTTGAAAAAGGAATATCCAGAGCTTCTTAAAGCTGGTAAATTTGATGCTCCGGTTTACGATATAAATGAGTTTTTAACCAAGGTGATTAAAATAAAAAACGATTTCAAGCCTGTCGATTATAAAGTTACCTATCATGACCCCTGTCATCTGAACCGGGGGCAGGGGATTAAGGCAGAGCCCAGAATACTTCTCAGAAGCATCCCCGGAGTGAAGTTCACCGATATGAAAGAAGCTGACAGATGCTGTGGAGGAGGGGGTTCTTTTCATCTTAAATACTACCCTACATCTGTAGGGGTGATGGAGAAGAAGCTGGACAATATGGAAAATTTGGATGTTGATACCCTGGTTACCTCCTGCCCTGGTTGTATGATGAGGTTTGAGGAGACGTTTCTGCAAAAAAATAACGGCAAGAAAGTAAAGCACATAGTTGAATTGCTGGCAGAAGCATACGGGAATAAAGACAAAAAGTAGGGGCTTAATTCATCAAGCCCTTAACAGTAGGGGAGGGTCTCGCCTCCCCTAATTTTTATGTAGGGACAAATCTGCGAATTTACCAAAAAGTTTTGTGATACATACTATACGTATCCATATTTTTTTATATACCTGAACCTCCCCTTAGTCCCTTCCTTGTAAAGGAGGGGATACTACTTTCCCTCTCCTTTTTAAGAAGAGGTAAAGGGTGAGGTTTCATATCAATCGCATAGCTA
>JAOUFL010000063.1 GCA_029858245.1 Candidatus Zixiibacteriota bacterium | reverse complement strand
TTCTCATTCGGGGAAAAAATATCCAGGCTAGAGAGAGAGAAAAAAAAGGAGCAGTCTAAACCTCTACCGGAAGTCAAGGAAGACACAATTCCTCTGCAGCCCAAAGCTGAGGTTCAAGAGACTAATTTAGAAAACGCTCTAAGTTACCTTAAGGAGTATTCTGGTGTGGAGGGGGCGTTTTTAGTAGATTCAGAAGGTTTAATAGTAGGAGAAGAAAGTATAGAGGTATTAGAAGCAGATAAGATCGCCCCTCTGGCTTTGAGTCTGGTGGAGATAAACTCAAATATGTTGAAAAAATTGGGAGAATCAAAAGCGGAAAGGATTCAGCTGTTAACTGCAAACAGGTGGATAACCCTGAACAGGGTTTTTGATTTTACCCTGGTAACGGTTGCCAGCAGAAATACAGATGAATTATTGAATATACGAATTATCAAATCAGTCGAGATGCTTAAAAGATTCCTAAAAGAAAAATATAATAAACTCCTGGGAATAGAGGAGGGAAGAAATGTATCAGATCCTAGAAGAGTTAAATAAAACCAGCGGTATAAGCGGGAGTATGCTGGTGGGAAATGATGGTATAATAATAGCTGCGGATTTAGATACCCGTTTTCAGGATGAGGCTGTGGGAGCCATGGCTGCATCTATTGTCAGTACAGTTCAGAAATCGCTGGAGAAGTTAAAATCTACTTCATTTAGCCAGATGACCATTGAAGCAGAGCTGGGAAAACTCTTTCTGACAGATGTGGGATTTGGAATACTGGTAGTTACCACAGATCCTAATGTGAATATCGGGTTAATTCGACTGGAGATTAAAAACGCAGCTTCCAAAATCAAAGAACGGAATTTTTGATGGAGGAAAATGGTCTCGATAAACTATGCGTTCAGGGAGATCTGCTGTAAAATAGTATATTATGGACCAGGGTTGAGTGGCAAAACCACCAACCTTATTTACATACATAAGAAAGCTCCTCCTCAGACCAGGGGAGAACTTATTTCCCTGGCAACGGATGCGGATCGAACTCTTTATTTTGATTTTTTGCCTTTGGATATTGGACAGGTTCAGGGATTCACGACCAAATTCCAGCTATACACCGTTCCGGGCCAGATATATTACAACGCCACACGCAAACTGGTTTTGAGAGGGGTGGATGGATTGATTTTTGTAGCTGATTCGCAGGAAGCTAAGTTAGAGGAGAATATTGAAAGCATGCATAATCTGGTAGAGAATTTAAATGAGTATGGCTATGATTTGAAAGAACTTCCCATGATAGTGCAATATAATAAAAGGGACCTGGAAGGTATTTCAAGTATAGAGGAACTGGAGAGGATTTTAAATCCCAGGAAGCTACCTTATTTTGAGGCAGTAGCATTTAAAGGTATAGGTGTATTCGATACACTAAAATCGATCAGCAATAAGGTGCTGGATAAAGCCAGAAGCAAATCTGAACCCGAGAAGAAGGATAAGAAGGAATTGGTTTCGGCTGTTGCCCAGCAGCATATCACAACACCTGCTTTTGCCAGAGCTGAAGAGATCGAGATAAAATCTCCCCAGGGTAGTATTCCGGTAATGGATAACGATAAGGATGTAGAAGAAAAGGTTCATTACGGGTCAGGATTGAAAGATGATGCTGGCAAAACTCAAGTATCAAACGAAATAAGGGAAAAAGAGAAAGAAATATCTGTGGAACCAGTAAAACCTAAGGAGATACTGGAGAAAAAAGAAGAATTGGGCGATCAAGAGAAGATAAAAGGCCAGAATTTAATCCGAAATCAAGAGGAGATTTTGAAGGATATGCTTAAAATTAAAAAAACAATGGATGAAATGGCTTTGAACCAACTACCGGTGAAAATTCACAGAGAGAAGATCGCCTTTTCTCCAGAGGAAAAAGTCATGGTTTCTCCGATGTTAAAACAAAAGAAAACTAAACCCGTACGGATTGGATTTTTACGGAAATGGTTTGAAAAAATTACTGGCAGGAGGTAAAAATTGCAGGAGGAGAATTTGATAATCTACGAAGAACAGATTGAAAAGATCGATAGAGCCTTGATCAAGTTGATCAAAGGAGCTGAGGCTAAATGTGCCCTCCTGGTAGATAAGGACGGTCATCTGATAACCCGCCAGGGATTCACCCATTCCCTGGACACAACTGCCCTGGCAGCTCTTTTAGCAGGAAGCTTTGCTTCTACAAGGGAAATTGCTCGCCTGGTGGGAGAGCCAGAATTTTCGGTTCTCTTTCATCAGGGGAAAAGAGACCACATTCACATTTCCCTGGTAGGGGAGAGGTCTATTCTGGTGGTGATCTTTGATGACCGTACTACCATAGGTATGGTGAGATTGTATGCAAAGGAATGCGGTGACGAATTGGTTATGGTTTTAGGGCAGACTACCAGAGAAAAAAAGAAAGAAGAAAAAACAATTGATTCTGACTTTGCAGCATCAGCTGAGGAAAGGCTTAACGATATCTTCAAAGAAGAGAGCTGATTTTGATACGCACATTCAGGTAAATCTGTGCTTAATTTATTCCGGAAGAGGGATCTGTAGAAAAAGGTTGAACTATGTCAGTAGAATTGGGGGAAATGCTGGTCAAGGCTGGTAAAATCAGCCGTGAGCAACTGGAAAAAGCTTTAAAATTAGAAAAAAAGGGTGAAAGCAAGTTAGGGCAGATACTGGTAAAGATAGGAGCAATCCAGGATGAGGATGAGCTATCCGAGTTTATAGGTAAACAGCTCAACATTGGAGCTCTTAGACTCTCCGATATAGAACTCAATCCAGAAATAATCAAGTTAATTCCTTCTGATATTGCCAGAAAGTTTAATGTAATAGCAGTAAGTAAATTAGGCCGTACTTTAATTGTAGCCATATCCGATCCCAGTGATATCTATGTATTAGATGCAGTGAAATTTATCACTGGCTGTTCGATACAACCGGTGATAAGCCCGGAAAAAGCCATCCAGAAAGCAATTGATACCTATTATAAAGAAAGTTCCGGTATTGATGAGATTCTAAAAGGATTGAAAGAAGATGATTTAGAAGTCGTTGAAACTACCGAGGAACTTCCCACAGAGCAGGATTTACGTTCGGCAATTCAGGATAAACCGTTAGTTAAATTAGTGGATGGGATTATAGCTGATGCGATCAGAAAAGGTGCCTCAGATATTCATATTGAAAGCTATGAGAAAAGGATAAGAGTGAGATACCGCATTGATGGTAATCTACAAGAGATGTCCCCATTACCCTTTAAATATCGAGCAGCTATTGTCTCCAGGGTTAAGATTATGGCTGATTTAGATATTTCCGAGAGAAGACTTCCTCAGGATGGCAGGATTAAGGTTAAAGTGGGTGAAAGAACTATAGATCTTAGAGTATCAGTTCTACCGACTATTTTCGGTGAAAAAGTGGTTATGCGTATACTGGATCCCAGAAGCCTGATGGTGGACCTCACAAAATTAGGATTTCCAGAAAGAGGTTTAAGTCAGTTTTCTCAGGCTATCAGATTACCTTACGGGATGATTTTAGTAACCGGACCTACCGGTAGTGGTAAAACTACTACTCTTTATTCTGCTCTTAAGCAGATCAATGATCCAGATATAAATATTATGACCGCTGAGGATCCAGTAGAGTTTAATTTCGATGGCATAAATCAAGTTCAAATTAAAGGTGACATAGGTTTAACTTTTGCTGTTTCCCTGAGGTCTTTTCTCCGTCAGGATCCAGATGTGGTTATGGTAGGAGAGATAAGGGATGGTGAAACTGCAGAGATTGCTATTCGAGCTGCCCTGACCGGACATTTAGTCTTCTCTACAGTTCATACCAACGATGCAGCCAGCACTGTAAATAGATTGGTGGACATAGGTGTTCCCGGTTATCTTGTGGCATCAGCTTTGAGGCTGATTATGGCTCAGAGAATGGTGAGGAAAATTTGCAATTACTGTAAGGAGAGAGTTGAAACAACCCCAGAAAACCTAATAAGATTGGGAGTACCGGAAAGCGAGATAAAAGATTTTCATATTTATCAGGGAAAGGGCTGTCAGGAGTGTAATAATACTGGTTTTTCAGGCAGAACTGGTCTGTTTGAGATTATGCCCATGACTCCGGATATCGAGAAGATGATCATTGAAGGAAAGGCCAGTCACGAGATTAAAGAATATGCGGTCTCAGCAGGTATGTTGACCTTAAGAACTGCTGGCATTGAAAAGGTAAAAAAAGGTATCACCACAATTGAAGAGGTTATAGCGGAGACTACACTTTAAGAAAAATGGACGATGGAAAATGAAAGGTAAAAGATAGATGATAAAAACCTCACCCCCGCCTGTAGCGGGATTTTCACTCTAACACTCTCCTTAAAAAGGAGAGGGGGTTTATTTTCCCTCCCCTGTAGGGGAGGGTCAGGGAGGGGTCAACTTAAGTTTTTGCAGCGTCAGTATTTATTCCTGGAGATTTTTATATGTAGGGGAAGGCTTTAGCCTTCCATTTTATTTTTTGGTAAAAACGGAAACCTGAAGATTTCTGCTACATTTTGACCTCACTCTATCCCTCTCCTTGAAAAGGAGAAGGAACAGGACTAATAAGTCCTCAATCCTTTTTTTATCTCCTCTGCCTTCTGATAAACCTCTTCTATCCCTCCCACCATATAGAAAGCCTGTTCCGGCAGAGAGTCTAATTCTCCCTGAACTATTTTTTTGAATCCTTTGACAGTATCTTCCAATTTCACATATCTGCCTTCGGTTCCGGTAAAAGCCTCTGCTACAAAGAAAGGCTGGGATAGGAATCTCTGCATTCTTCTAGCACGGGCTACGATTACCTTATCCTCCTCAGAGAGCTCATCCATTCCCAGTATGGCGATGATGTCCTGCAGGTCCTTATATCTCTGGAGAATCTTCTGTACTTCCCTGGCAATTTCATAATGTTCCTGGCCCACCACATTAGGGTTCAGGATACGTGAGGTTGAGGCTAAGGGGTCGACTGCAGGATACAGACCTAACTCGGTAAGCTGTCTGGATAAGACTGTGGTAGCATCCAGGTGGGAGAAGGCAGTGGCTGGAGCAGGGTCTGTCAAATCATCTGCCGGCACATAGATTGCCTGGACAGAAGTTATGGAGCCGGATTTGGTAGAGGTTATTCTTTCCTGCAGGTCACCCATCTCAGTGCCCAGGGTGGGCTGATAGCCCACAGCAGAAGGCATTCTACCTAAGAGAGCTGAGACTTCGGAGCCTGCCTGAACAAACCTGAAGATGTTGTCTATGAATAATAGTATGTCTCTATTTTCCTCATCCCGGAAATATTCTGCCATAGTAACACCAGCTAAACCCACTCTTAACCTGGCACCTGGCGGCTCATTCATCTGGCCAAAGACTAAAACCGTTTTGGAGAGCACACCTGATTCCTTCATCTCCAGCCATAAGTCGTTTCCTTCCCTGGTTCTCTCCCCCACCCCGCAGAAGACTGAATATCCTCCATACTCTTTGGCTATATTGCGAATAAGCTCCATCACGATCACCGTTTTCCCCACACCTGCTCCACCAAAAAGTCCAACTTTTCCTCCCTTGGGATAGGGTTCCAGAAGGTCGATTACCTTAATCCCGGTCTCAAAAACAGCTACCCTGGTATCAAGCTCTTCAAAAGAAGGCGGGTCCTTATGTATGGAATATCTTTTACCTTCATCCTGCAGCGGACCTAACTCGTCTATTGGTTTTCCCAAGAGGTTGAAGATTCGGCCCAGGGTTTTCTCTCCGACCGGAACCGTTATTGGTCCTCCGGTATCAAGTGCCTTCATCCCCCGAACCAGGCCATCAGTTGAGGCTAAAGCAATACAACGAACCAGATCATCTCCGATATGCATGGATACTTCGACAGTTAAATCGATGTTTCTTTTCTCATCCACTATTTTTAAGGCGTTCAAAATATTGGGCAGCTTATCTGAAGGGAACTGAATGTCCACCGTAGGTCCAATGACCTGCTTGATTATACCAACGCTCATCTTGTTTTTTGCTCCTTTAGTTTCAAAGATTATTTATATAGATATATCAAAACTGTATTCTATTTCAACGCCTCCACTCCGCTGGCGATCTCCACCATCTCCTTGGTTATGGCTGACTGACGGGCTTTGTTTCTCAACAGGGTCAGATGGTCAATCATCTCCTCTGCGTTTATGGTAGCTGCGCCCATGGCGATCATACGCGAGCCGTGTTCTGAGGTAAAAGCCTCAGACAAAGTCATCTGTACTCGGTTAATGCAATATCTGGGCAGGAGGTCTTCAAAAAGCTTCTCCGGAGAAGGTTCGAACAGATACTCCAGATAACCCTCTTTTTTGTCTTCTGGTTTTTCGATGTTCAGAAATTTCTCCAGGGTTGTCTGATAGGAGGTAGTAGAGATAAACCGGGTATAAAGAAAGTATATTTCGTCTAACTCTCCGGATAAAAAAAGGTCAACTAAATTAGAGCTGATCTCCTTAACCTTGGAAAGCTCTAATTTGCCTCCCAAATCTAAATATTTCTCTCTTATCTCCCAGTTTTTTTTCCGGTAAAAGAAAAATCCTTTTTTACCTATCAGGATTAGCTTAATTTTGTCTTTGGACTCCTGATTTAAAAACTCTTCAGCTTTTCTGAATATATTGACATTATAGGAACCGCAGAGTCCTCTGTCTGAGGTTATGATAACTAAACCTTTGGATTTAATTTCTCTTTTCTCAAAGAGAGGATGTGTGAGGACAGTTGAAGCAGTAGACAGGTTCTTCAATATGGTCTGCATTTTGTCCGCATAAGGCCTGGAGGAAACCAGCTTTGTCTGAGCTTTACGCAGCTTGGCAGCAGAGACTAACTCCATAGCTTTGGTAAGCTGCATAGTGCTTGAAACTGTCCTGATCCTGCGTCTTAAAATCTTTAAAGATTCCATATTTAAATTCTATAAATCGAGCAATTTGGGAGTGTAAAACTTCAGCTTTACTTTTTTGGTAAACCTTAAGGTTTACATTCCAATTCTTCTTTCCCTCCCTTGATGGGAGGGATAAAGGGAGGGTGAGATTTTTTTAATTCCCCCTCTCCCTGTCCCTCTCCCACTAGGGGAGAGGAGACTAAAAACTCGATGAATCGAGCAACTACGATTGCTTCTTAGACAAAAACTCCTGTTTGAATTTCCTGATGGCATCATTTAATTTTTGCTCAGTATCTTCATTTAACTCTTTGGTCTGTGATATAGAATGTCCTACATCCGGATATTGAGATTCCATAAATTTATGAAATTCGATCTCAAAAGGTTTAACCTGGTCCAACTTCAAATCGTCCAGGTAGCCATGGGTGGCTACGTATATAATCATCACCTGTTTCTCCAGGGGCATGGGCTGGAACTGAAGCTGTTTTAGAATCTCCACTGTCTTCTCCCCCCGCACTAACTGCGCTCTGGTGGTTTCATCCAGTTCCGAGCCAAACTGGGAAAAAGAAGCTAACTCACGGTATTGGGCTAAATCCAGTCTGAGCCTACCGGCTACCTTTCTCATAGCCTTGGCCTGGGCTTTTCCACCCACACGGGATACGGAGATACCCACGTTTATAGCAGGCCTGACCCCGGCGTAGAAGAGATCAGCCTCCAGGTAAATCTGTCCATCTGTGATGGAGATAACGTTGGTCGGAATATAAGCTGAAACATCACCTGCCTGGGTCTCGATTACGGGCAGGGCGGTCAATGAGCCTCCTCCTAAATCATCCCTTAGTTTTGCCGCTCTTTCCAAAAGCCTTGAGTGTAAATAGAATATATCCCCTGGATATGCTTCCCGTCCGGGTGGTCTTCTTAAGAGCAGAGAAAGTTGTCTGTAGGCTTGAGCATGTTTAGAAAGGTCATCGTATATTACCACCACATGTTTTTTATTATATAGAAACTCCTCACCCATAGCACAGCCGGCATAGGGTGCGATATACTGTAAGGGAGCCGGGTCTGTGGCAGGAGCTGCCACAACTGTAGTATACTCCATAGCCTTGTAATCCTCGAATATCTTTACCACCTGTGCAATGGTTGAGGCTTTCTGTCCTATTGCCACATAGATGCAATGGATGTCAGAACCCCTCTGGTTTATTATGGTATCTATGGCTAAAGCGGTTTTTCCGGTCTGCCGGTCGCCTATGATTAACTCTCTCTGGCCGCGGCCAATCGGGATCATAGAGTCGATAGCCTTAAGGCCGGTCTGAACCGGTTCTTTTACCGGCTGTCTCTGCACCACGTTAGGAGCTCTTCCCTCTATGGGCCTAAATTTCTCAGTAACTATCGGACCCTTACCGTCCAGAGGCTGGCCCAGGGCATTGACCACCCTGCCTATTAAAACCTCGCCCACAGGGACCGAGGCAATCCTGCCGGTTCTTTTGACAATGTCGCCTTCTTTTATACCCTGATCTGAACCAAAGATGGCAGCACCTACATTGTCTTCTTCCAAATTTAATATTACCCCGATTACATCATTGGGAAACTGAATCAGCTCACTCATCATAGCATCCTCCAGTCCCCAGATACGAGCTATTCCATCTCCAACCTGGAGGACAACTCCCACGCTTTCCATCTCCAGCTTGGTCTTATACTTCTCTATCTCTTTCTGTATTATCTGGCTGACCTCTTCTGGTCTCAAAGGCATAGCTACTCCTTACGATTTTAAACTTTCAGGCTTAAAAGATCTTCCCTCAGTTTACACAGCTCTGAGCTGATGCTGTTATCAATTATCTGATTGCCTATTATCACCCTTATACCACCGATCAGGCTGGGGTCAGTCTGGAAGACCAGATTGACATTTTTACCGGTTTTTTTCTGCAGTTTTTCCTTCAAAGGCAAGGTAAGTTTTTCGTCTATAGGTGATGCCGTAGTTACCCTGGCCTCGACTATTCCCAGCTTTTCCTTTAATAGCTTGTTATAGTGTTCGGCTATTTCAGAGATCTGCTGGAAACGGTCCTTTTCTATAAGAAAAAGAAGAAATTGCAGGAGAAGCTCGGAGATTTTATCCCTGAGGATTTGTTCAAGTATTTTCGTCTTCTCCACTTTGGCTATTTGAGGAGCCTCAAGAAATGCCCTCAGCTCTTCATTTTTCCCCCAGAGCCCGGATAGGAGAACGAGATTCTCCTGAACCTGGTCGGTCAAATCAGAGGACTCTGCCGTGTTGAAAAGGGCAAGGGCATATCTTTTACCAACCATCTGGTCAATCATTCTATTTTCTCCAATTCCTCAATGAAATCACGGATGAGTTTTCTGTCTTTCTCCTGATCTAATTTCAACTGAATGATCTTTTGTGCAGCCAGCAGACTTAGATTGACCATATCATTTTTTAACTGGACCTTGGCTTTTTCTACTTCCCTCTGGATCTCTTCCTTCGAACGGTTCATAATCTCCAGGCCTTCTTTTCGGGCATTCTCTTTGATCTGGTTTGCCATCTCTTGGCCCTCCTTAGCTGCTTCCAGGATCTTCTGCCGGGCTAATCCCTCGATATCTTTGAGCTTATCTTCATATTCTGCGGTAAGCTCCTTAAGGCTTTTTTTATCCTCACCCAGCTTGTCGAATTCAGATTTTATTTTGGCTCTGCGCTCTTCCAGAATACTCAAAAGCGGTTTCCAGGCAAATCTTTTGAGTATAATTAAAACAATCAGAAACCCGATTATCTGGGTGATAACCTGTCCAAATTCCAAATTCATTTATCTACCTCTTATAAAAGGTATTTTTTTATCTCCTGTTTTTACCCTATCTTCCCAGACAAAATAAAAACTGCTACCAGCGCATAAATGGTTAGAGCCTCCAATAGAGCACAGCCTATGATCATTCCCACCTGGATCTTGGCAGCAGCTTCAGGTTGTCTTCCCATTGCCTCCAGTGCAGCCGAAACGGCTTTTCCCAATCCAAGAGCTGATCCGAAAGCGGCGATAGCTAACCCAAACGGTAAAGCTAAGGCTAAAGCAGTTTGGTAGGTCATAAATCCTCCCGCGTGAAAAGATTTTATGTTTTATGGTTAAGGTTTATCATCATTATGAGGTATCATAAGTAAAAAGTATATTGTGGAAAGCAGGGTGAAAACCAGTGCCTGTATAGTTCCGGTTAGCATAGCCAGAAAGATAAAGGGAATTTGTAAAGGTAAACCTACAGGCAGATTTGTAAAACTAAGTGTCAGGACACCCAATCCCACAAAAACCGCAATGAGAATATCCTCACCGGTGATATTACCGAAAAGTCGCAAAGAAAGGCTCAGAGGCTTTGCCAGCTCTCCAACAATGTGAATAGGCAGGTTAATAGGTACCAGCACCCAGGTTATTACATCCCTGGGACTACCAGCCAGATGGTCGATATAACCCAATAATCCGAGATTTTTAATTCCGGTAAACTGAACATATATAAAAACGCATATTGCTAAGGCAACTGTAGTATTCAAGGAAGAGGAAGGAGATTTCATACCCGGTACCAATCCCAGGAAGTTCATACACAATATATAAATAAACAGAGTACCCAGAAAAGGAGTATATTTCCTACCTTTTAGCCCCAATATCCCACAGATGAAATCATCCAGGCTCTCTACTATCATTTCCATAAAGTTCTGTAATTTACCAGGATGAAGAGACCTTCTTCTCGAAGAAAAATAGGCAACCAGCCCCAATATTAAAC
>JAOUFL010000266.1 GCA_029858245.1 Candidatus Zixiibacteriota bacterium | reverse complement strand
ATAAAACAACATATCCAAGGATAAAGGTGATATATTATGAAAGCAAAACAACCAAAAAAGATCGATAAAAAAATATTCATCGGAGTAATAGGAGCAGGAACCTGCTCGAAGAAAATCTACGATACCGCCCAGGAAGTAGGTAAATTTATTGCTGGTGCAGGTGCAGTTCTGGTATGCGGCGGCCTGGGCGGGGTAATGGAAGGTGCAGCAAAAGGAGTAAGGGAAAATGGTGGAGTAACCATCGGGATTATACCGGGTGAAAGCAGGGAAGAGGCTAACCCTTACATAGATTTTCCCATAGTAACCGGTTTCGGTGAAGGAAGAAATCTTGTGGTTATCCGCAGTTCGGACGTTATTATCGCCCTGCCAGGCAAATACGGTACGCTCTCCGAATTATCTTTCTGTATGAAACTGGGTAAACCGGTGGTCAGTCTGGGTTCCTGGGATATCTCGGATAAAATCGTAAAAGCCAAAGACCCCAAGAATGCAATAAAGTTAGCCTTAGAAATGGTCAAATAAGGATGAGCCCGGATAAAATTGCTGCTTATATAATCATCTCGGGAGTCGTTCAAGGTGTGGGGTACCGTTATTTTGTCTACCGAAAAGCCGGGGAATACAATTTAAAAGGGTACGTGAGGAACCTGTACAGTGATGATGTTGAAATCGAAGTCGAAGGCGACAGGGGGATGCTTCTGGATTTCATAAAGGATTTGAAGGTCGGACCGCGCTCTGCTCACGTCACCAGGATAAATATAGAATGGAAAGAACCTCAAAATAATTTCACTGAGTTTCAGATAAAATTTTAAGCACTCACCCCATAAGGAGTAAGAATGGAAAAGAATTTGAAGCTACTGATCCGAAACGTTAAGGATTATCCTAAAAAAGGGGTGGTTTTCAGAGATATCACCACTCTGTTAAAAAACGGAAAAGCGTTCAAGAAAGCGGTGGATTTATTATATAAAAGATACAAAAACAGGAAAATCGACCTCATAGCAGCTATAGAATCGCGCGGATTTATCCTCGGGGGTGCACTGGCAAACAAAATGGGAATAGGTTTCGTTCCTGTTCGAAAATTCGGAAAACTGCCGGCTGATACAGTTGAGCAGAGTTATAATCTGGAATACGGAACTGATGCCCTGGAATTACACCGGGATGCAGTAAAACGAGGACAAAAGGTTCTTATAGTAGATGACCTCTTAGCCACCGGCGGCACCCTGCAGGCAACCTGTAAGCTAATAGAGAAGTTAGGCGGTAAGGTTGCCGGAATCCTGGTGTTGATCGAGCTTTCTTTCCTAAAAGGTGAAGAAAAACTAAAGAATTATGACCTTTACTCTTTGATCAAATATGACAGAGAATAAATATTTTTTAAGGTGAGGAGGGGAAGGGACTGATAACTAATCACTGCCTTTTCAGCCCCCGTAGCTCAGCTGGATAGAGCAGCGGTTTCCTAAACCGTTGGCCGCCCGTTCAAGTCGGGCCGGGGGTAAAGAAAAGTTAAAAATAAGGACTAAATATAAAAAATAAGAAAGTTAAAAAAACACTTGCCAAAAGATTAGGGTAGATATATATTAACAAACTGAATTGTGAGGTGGAAAAAAAATTTAAAAAGGAGTGAGCCAGATGAAGTTAAAATTAAGCCTTACAGTTGCCCTGCTGGTCATAGTTTTTATTAATACCGGATACCCGCAGTTAGGTTATGAAGGTCAGGTGCTGGTAACCAGAAATCTGATGAATTACAATTTCTTAGGAGGTGGAGCCAGGGCAAGAGCAATGGGAGGAGCTTTTTTCGCGGTTTCAGATGACCCGTCAGCCGCTACCTGGAACCCGGCCGGACTTGTGCAGATGGATAAATACCAGATGGGAATGGCTCTAAGCTTCCTTAATCCCAAGTCAGATTACACCACAACTTACGAGCTGGAAACCCTGTCTCCTTTTGATAATTCCTTAAAGCAGAGCAAATCAGTGCTGTCTTATGGCAGCGTAGTTATCCCCTTTACTCTTTTTAAAAAGGAAATGGTCGGCAGCGTTGCCTATAACAGACTCGCTGATTTGTATGACGAACGGGTTTACAATGGTCTGGGTGAGGTAGTGTTCTCTTCAGGCGAATTTGTAGATACTCTAAGAGTAGGCGATTTGAACGAGGATATTAAAGGCGGATTGAACCAGCTGGTTTTATCATTGGGAACAAAAGCTTATAAAGATTTTTCTTTTGGTCTGGGAATCAACATCTATACTGGAAGCTACGAGTACAATGGAAGCCAGTATCTTGATCTTACCTGGGATGCTGTTGCAGATACATCAGTTAGATACAGACCTTATATCAAAGGCAGTTATTCGGGAGTTAATTTCACCTTTGGCTCGATGTTCAAGTATGAGGGTTTAAGACTGGGTGCGGTGGTGAAAACTCCATTTAAATTAAAGGAAAAAGATGATGTGAATTTAGAATGGGATTTTATAGTACAGGATGTGGTTAATCCTTATTCGGTACAGAACGGAGTCTATTTCCCAACCGAATATCAGCAAAAATGGGAAATCCCTCTGGTTATAGGATTTGGGGCTTCC
>JAOUFL010000265.1 GCA_029858245.1 Candidatus Zixiibacteriota bacterium | reverse complement strand
ACCTCAGCAAATCTGCGATTATTGGAGGATGCACCCAGAACTATAACGCAGAGTTTCTCCTCCAGATTTTTCAACATAACCGCCAGACACCAGCCAGAGCGGCCTATGAAGCCGGTCTTACCACCCAGAATCTCTATGTCGCTTCTTAGCAGTCTATTGCTGTTGGCAGCATTATGAATTCTCCATCTTTTGTTCAGGGAGTAAAACTTATAGCTTTCGGTAGTGGTTATGCGGGCGATTAATGGGTCGCTTAATGCCACTTTCAGTAATTGAGCACATTCCCGGGCTGTGGAGACATTACCCATATCCAGTCCGGTAGGGTCTGTAAAACGTGTGTTTAAAAGACCGAGGGAATCAGCTTTCTGGTTCATTTTCTCGACGAACTCTTCCTGGGTCATCCCGGTAGCCCTGACCAGAGCACGGGTAGCCCGGTTATCCGAGGACATCAGGCTGGCATAAAAAAGGTCTATGAGATAAAACCTCTCACCGATTCTTAAGCCGGACTTGGCAGAATGATAGGCATCCTGTCTGGTTATGGTCTCGGTTCCGAAAAAATCGGTGCTCGATTCCAGAAACACCATTGCGGTCATAAGCTTGGTCAGGCTGGCAATAGAGCGAATTTCGTCGCTGTTTTTTTCATAAAGTATTTCCTCGTTATCCAGATTCAAAGCCAGGATCGACTTGGCAGTCAAATTGAATTTTCTTCTGGAGGTTTTGCTTTTACCTGCAGCAAAAGCATTCGAGCAAAACCAGAAAACAAGTAATAACCCTAAAAGAAAGATTAGCCCCTTCTTTTTACAGTTTCTGAAATTTTTCACCGTTTTACCCTTTTTTTGACTTAAGTTTTTGGAACCTCACCTTTCCACATTCAGGACATTCCCACTTCCTTTGTTTATGAAAAGGTCTTTTTTTCTCCTTCATCTTGCTTTTACATCTGGGGCAGAACATTAGTTTCCTTTAAATATCCAATCGCCTCAACTAATTTAGAGCATCCGAATCTCAAAGGATCGGTTGTGGGTAAATCAGTTTCTGCTTCCGTTTGCTCAATCGCCTCCAGTGCCTCTTTTTCTTTCAAGTCTGAGGTATTAAGTGCAATCCCCACAACCTTGGATGGTTTCAAAGGTCTGACTATTTCCTCGTGTAATCTGATATATTCGGATAATGGAGGCAGGGGTATGTCGTAATTATTGAACATTTTCTTCTCCGGAAAATGGCACAGGACCATAGCATCTGGCAAAGAGCCATGCAGCAAAGCCAGGGATACCCCGGAATAACCCGGATGTAAAATACTCCCCTGCCCTTCAACCAAAAGCAGGTCGTAGTATTTTGATTTCTCCATCAGGAAATCCTCCAATGCCCCTGCCATAAAATCACCTGGTATGCAATCTATAGGAACCCCCTCCCCGGAAATGACGATCCCGGTCTGGCCGGTTGCCACAAAATAAGGGTTCCACCCGAATCTTTTTGCCTGGTTTGCCATCTCCAGGGTGGTGATCATTTTTCCGCTTCGGCAATCAGTTCCCACAGTCAAAACTACCCTGGACTTGATCTTATCCGGGATACAGTCCGCTACTTTACTGTAACCTTCAGGGTTACGCACATCCCAGATTTTAACTTCCCGGAAATTGGCTAAGGTGGCAAGTTCAGGGTCATTATTTAATTTATCGTGCATTCCATTGACAATATTTAGCCCATTTTCAACTGCGGACAAAACTTCTTTTCTCCATTCCTCCGGCAATTTTCCTCCTCTGGGAGCAATTCCTACCAGCAGGGTATCAGGATTATAACGCAGGGAATCAGCCACATCTTTGACCACCGGGATATTTCCCCCGATATTGATACATTTCTGTGCGTTTTTTCCCCTTCGGGTAGAATCGATAATTGCCACAACCTCATCCGGACAATACCGAATCAACCCATACGCTGTCTTCGCCTCCAGAGGAGTAAACTTCCCCTCCGCCAGAATCACGAACCTTCTTTTGTTCTTCCCTCCCTCTTTTAAAGAAGACATCTTACCTCCGTATAAATTTCATTTATGCATTACTCCTAAAAATCTAATAAAATAAAACACTAAATTAAAATTAGTGCTTATGTAAGTGATTCTACCATTTCTATACTTTTATATAGCTCCAACATAAGAATAAAACGAAAACCTGCAGGTGTAATTACAATTTGTTTCCCAATCTTACCTAAAAGCCCTAATTTTATAGCATAATTCAGGTAGGTGTAAGTTGCTGTAGATAATGTTTTAGGAGCTTTCCAATCATATTTTTTACCTGCTGCTTTCATAAAAAATGTTTTCAAGTCTTCTAATTCTACAGGGTAACTATTCCTTGACAATAAAAACATTGATTCGACTATAGTATATATTCCAAAAATTATTGGAGAGGAGAATGGATCTTTTGCAATGTGTTCACGTAGAAGTAGGATTTGTCCATCAGAGAGTTCATCTCTAACAGTTGATTCTTCAATAAGTGATATATACTTAAGACCGAGATCCGTCAAATAATACCGATTTTTTCTTTGAGTTGCCAAGTTAAAGGCCATAGCAAACTTTAGGTGATTT
>JAOUFL010000264.1 GCA_029858245.1 Candidatus Zixiibacteriota bacterium | reverse complement strand
TCTTGAATGTTTTTCTGCAGAAGTCAAAACAATCTTATGTAAATCCGTCTCAATTGGCATTAGTATACTTTACACTTGGTGAGAAGGATAAGGGGTTTACCTGGTTATATAAAGCTTATGAAGAACGTGATAGTTGGTTACGCGAGATTAAAACAGTTAAGGGATTTGACAATGTTCGTTCTGATCCAAGGTTCAAAGAACTCTTGAGGAAAATAGGTTTGGAAAAGTGATAGGCAAGGTAATTTCACATTATAAAATATCAGAGATACTTGGCGAAGGTTGTCCTGCCCCCAGTTATTGTGCCATTTTTTAAGTTAGTCCTGCTATAGCAATTGTCAAGCTAAATAAGTGGAATATACCCCCACCCTGTTTACACTATTTCTTTGTTTAAAACAAAATTGAAACAATTTGAGCCGAACTTGAGTCCGGCTCCTGCTAAGTCGTTACCTTTCAAATAGCGGGGGTTGGATTTGAACCAACGACCTTCGGGTTATGAGCCCGACGAGCTACCAGACTGCTCCACCCCGCGATCCATAGTCTATTTTAATAGACGTCAGGCAATATATATTATTTGAACTCGAAAAGTCAAGATTTATTGTGAAATTCTTTAAAATCCAAAATAAAAATGCAGGGGCAAGATAACCTTGCCCCTGTGCAGCCCACCTTTTTAATGGATTATGGTACAAACAACAATTGTTTAACGTCAATTTCAGGTTCTACTCGAGAGAATTTTCATCTCCCTTTCAAGAACAGAACCCAAAACTTTCGAGATTTTTCTCATCTAACTTAAGAAAAGAGTAAGTATCGCCCTTGAAAACTGCAAGACAGTTGTCACAGATATATCTCTTCTTCTCTATCCTCAAATTTTTTCCACACAGGGGGCAGGACTTCCTCTTTTTCTTCTTAATCCGCATTATTATCCCATCCTTTCGCAGAATATTTCAGCAAAAGACCTGCCAGCTTTAAGTACTTCATACAGCTGCTTTAAGTCGTTACCCCGCAACAAAACCCGTACCCTGATGCCTTATGGACAAAAAAAGTGTTGTTGAAAACTATTGGCTCATACCCATACCAGAGGATTATTTTGCTTTTTAGTTGACAGGGAAACTGCTCAAAAGCTATTTTAATACCCTGACAAGATTTATCCCCATCATCAGGCAGACAAAAAAGGGAAGGATATTGAAAAAGGAATAACTGATAAACAAAGAGGCTAATAAAGACAGGACAAAGGAGGGAAGTATAATATAAAAGACCAGATGGAGGATAGCTTTTACCAGCTTTGTCACCAGGAGGATGACAAAGTATAACGCAAAAATACACAGGACTATCTGGGCAAAGACACCGAAATTATCCCGGATATAAAAATTAATGCCCAAAAACCAGTCCAGCCATTCTTTCAGGGAAAACAGGCTTTGTTGTAAAGTATGAAAAACTTTGATAATCATTTAGCTATAAAAAAGTTTAAGCCATTATCTCCTCCAGGGGCTCGATAGTCAAACTGGACTCTCCAACCTTGTCCAGACCAGTCATCCTTCTGGTTAAAAAGCTCTGGTCTTTAAGCCAGCAATTGGAAATAGTCAGTATCTCGTTTTCGGGAAGGTCGGAAATCCAGGAAAGGGTAATTCGATTCACCTGTTTCTGGTTAACTAAAAGATTAAACATTTTTAAAGTAAATTTCACTCTCATAGTTGTTTTTCTTCCTTTGGTTCTTTTAAAAACCCGGAAGGAATAAAAGCAAGGATAATGCCCAGAAAGATGCCCTTAAAAGAAGTTTACCTAACTTCTTTTAATCTCTTGAAGTTAAGAGCAGAAAATTATATGTTCTTTTTCGGGACAGTTTTATTGCACATAAAAAATATTGGAAAAAACCTATATTTTATGGATTTACTTCCTTGTCAGAATGATAATTCTTCACTATCTTAAACTGAATTTAAAAAGGAGAGAATAAGTTGATTGACTCAAACAATCAACCGGTTAAGTTAAATGTCTTGGAAAAGGTTTTCAAGCTCAGGCAGCTAAATACTAATCTCAAAACTGAGATTTTAGCAGGTGCCACCACCTTCCTCACCATGTCTTACATTATCTTCGTTAATCCCTTGTTCCTGAGCTTTTTTGGTGACCCCAGTTTAAAGGATTTAGCCCTTCCTTTTTCCGCTGCTATGACTGCCACCTGCCTGGCTTCTGCCGTGATGTGTATCCTTATGGGCTTGTGGACTAATTACCCTTTTGCTCTTGCTCCCGGAATGGGATTAAATGCTATTGTAGCCTATCAGATGGTAGTAGGCATGGGGTTATCCTGGCCTCAGGCAATGGGTGTCATTGTTCTGGAAGGTTTGGCTATTACCATCCTGGTCATAACCGGCTTCAGGGAGGCAGTAATGAATTCTATCCCCTTGTCTTTAAAGCAGGCAATTTCCATAGGGATAGGACTTTTCCTGGCATTTATTGGCTTGCAGAATGCCGGCTTCGTAAAATCCCATCCCGTAACCTTTGTTACCCTGGGAGATTTCACCAGATGGCCTGTAATTGTTTCCTTGTTCGGATTACTTTTAACCTCGATATTAATGA
>JAOUFL010000263.1 GCA_029858245.1 Candidatus Zixiibacteriota bacterium | reverse complement strand
ATGCAGGGTGAGACTGACGGTGTGAGTTTTGGCGTTCGGTTAGCAGGGGTAGGTGACATAAATGCAGATGGGGTAGAGGACTTAGCAGTAGGGCAGTATGGAAAGACTTTTATCTATTTTGGCTCAAAAAACTTTGATACCATTCCAGATATAATATTTCCTTTTTCATGTGGATGTATAGCACATGGAGATGTAAATGGGGATGGTATTCAAGACCTGCTGTTAACCCGTTTTTCTTTATTAGCGGTCTGGATTTACTATGGAGGCTCTCCTTATGACACTATTCCAGATAAGGTTTTGGTAGCTCCTGATACTATTTCTCCGCCCACCACTTCTTTCGGGTATAGGATTGCCACAGGCGATATTAACAAGGGCGGTCATGATGATATTGCCATTCATGGAAACAATAACAAGGTGTATATTTATTTAGGCGGGGAGGATATGTTAACCACCCCGGCATATGTTTTACAAGGACCTCTTTATGATCCTTACATTAATTATTTTGGTCTGGATGGTTTAGCCATAGGAGATATAAATGGAGATGGTTATGGGGATTTGGCAGTTTCAACAACTCCGCCTAGCCCACAGCCTGAATCTACATATATTTATTTTGGTGGAGTAGAGTTGGATACGATTCCCGGATTGAAGTTAGAGGGGGGGGGTTGTCCTGGGAGATCTAAATGGATATGGCTATGAAGATATAATAACAATGAATGGGACATATTTTGGAGGATTAGTAATTGATTCAGTAGTAGATGTAGGAATAAGTAGTGGAGGTTGTTCTTTTCCTAGATGTACCATAGTAGGTGAGTTCAATAAAGATAGCTATAAAGATGTTCTTGGAGGTATTTCAACTCCTGCTGGTGGAGAAGCCTGGATTTTTCTGGGGGGCAATCCATCAGATAACACAGCGGATTGGCACTATTATGATAATGAAGTAGGTGATTACGGTACAGAGATAGGAGCCTCGGATATAAATGGAGACGGTGTTGATGAAGTCATTGTGGGGGATCCTGGCTGGTGGTGGGCTCATCCAGATGCACCTATAGGGAGAGTGTATATTTATGATAATCCGTATACTGCAGTGGAAGAAGAAGAACAGCAACTACCGTTTACTTTTACTTTAGGTCAGAATTATCCCAATCCCTTTAACCCCTCGACCACCATACCTTTCCGTGTCGGTAGTGATCAGTGGTTAGTGGTCAGACCCATCCACACCACCTTGATTATCTACAATCTTCTGGGTCAAAGGGTCAGAATTTTGGTGGATGAGAATCAGTTCCCTGCTTACTATACTGTATTCTGGGATGGCAAGAATGACAATGGACAGGAGGTTTCCTCTGGAATTTATTTCTACCAGATAAAGGCAGGCTCTTTTAGCAAGACCGCCAAGATGAGTTTCCTGAAATAAAATTAATGCTTCCTCATTCCCATTCTGCATAAAAGTCCCCCTTCGGGGGGACTTTTTTATTTTTAAATATTAAACTTGTTTTTTCGTACCAGACATTTATATTAGAGCGTTATCTTAAAAACGAGTAATCCGGAGGAAAGATGTCAAAAATATGCGATATTTGCGGTAAAAACTCTCTTTACGGACATACAATCAGCCACGCTCATAACCTGAGCAAAAGACAGTGGCTGCCTAACCTTCAAAAAGTCAATGCCCTGGTCGATGGAAAAAAAGTTACCTTAAGGGTTTGCACCAGCTGTCTCAAAGCCGGTAAAGTACAGAAAGTAAAATAAGATTTCCCGGCGGTCAGCTCAGTATATAACTGAGCGTGGAACACAACACCAACAGGCAAGGAGGGCTTTCTGTCACAGATTAGAATCTCTGCCAAGGATTTAGGGGCATTCGCTTATAAGAACTCCTGCCCCCGCTGTTTATGGATAAGACTGCATACCAGAAACAAACTACCCTATCAGTCTTTCCCCGGGATTTTCAGCTCCATAGATTCCTACACTAAAAAATTCATCTGTTCCTATTTTGAAAAACACGGACATTTCCCTGACTGGCTCCCCTCCCGGGATAACCTTACCGGCCTGACCAAAAAGCTTCATCATTCCTATTTCAATATCCTGGACCAGAATACGGATATCATCTTAAGCGGCGTCCCGGACGAGATCTTCACCCTTAAAGATAAATCATATTTTATCCTGGACTACAAAACCGCCAGATATACGGAAAAACAGGATACCCTCCTGCCCGTATACGAGGTTCAGCTCAACGGCTATGCCTACATTGCAGAATCAAAAGGTCTTTCTCCGGTGAAAAATATAGCACTGGCTTATATGGAGCCGCAGACCGGATTAAGCCAGGAAAACGTCGAAGAGGTCATAACCGAAGAGGGATTTCTTTTACCCTTCTCCGGGAAAATCGTTATGCTTGACTTAAAACTCGACATAATCCCGGAACTGCTAAAAAAAGTAAGAGATTTATACGGCCAGCCAGACCCTCCTCCGGGCAGGGAAGAGTGTAACGACTGCCAGCTTCTGGGAAATTTAATTGACATCCTCACTCAAAGCAAAGATAAGAATGCCTGATTTAACCGGGAAAAAACATATCTGGATAATCTCCG
>JAOUFL010000062.1 GCA_029858245.1 Candidatus Zixiibacteriota bacterium | reverse complement strand
CTGCATACCCAGATGTTTGAAGATGATTATCTCATCAATACGGTTTAAAAGTTCAGGATTAAAGGTCCTTTTCAGCTCATCCATTATCTTCTGTTTCATCTGCTCAAAAGAGGAGAGCAGATCATCTTTCTGGAATCCTAATCCTTTGCCGGATTTTATCTCTCTGGTCCCCATATTTGAGGTCATAATCACCACGGTATTCTTGAAATCCACTTTACGACCGAAGCTGTCAGTCAAAGCACCGTCATCGAACATCTGCAGAAGAATGTTAAATACCTCCGGATGAGCTTTCTCTATCTCGTCCAGGAGTACCACTGAATAGGGCTTTCTTCTTACTTTCTCAGTTAACTGTCCCTCTTCGTCCTCAAATAAAAAGGCAGCCAGTGCCCGGCCAAGCTCTGTCTTGCCAACCCCTGTAGGACCCAGAAAGATAAATGAGCCGATAGGCCTTCTGGGATCAGACAATCCCGCTCTGGACCTGCGGATCGCCTTGGTAATGGCGGTAACAGCCTCATCCTGCCCTACAATTCTTTTCTTCAGCTCCTCTTCCATTCTCAACAGCTTCTTGGACTCTTTTTCCTCCAGCCTGAAAACCGGTATCCCGGTCATCTTGGATACTACCTCTGCAATATCATCATCGGTTAAGACTACTACCTCTTTGCTTTTCTCCTCCTCCCATTTTCTCTTATCAGCCTCCAGCTCATCCTTTTTGAATTTCAGCTCATCCCTTAGCTGTGCTGCTTTTTCGAACTCCTGATTTTTGACTGATAAATCCTTCTCTTTCTGCAATTCCAGAATCTTTTGTTCTATCTCACCGAATTCAGGCGGTTTGGTATAGGTGGATAGATGTGCTTTTGAACCAGCTTCGTCTATTACATCCAGGGCTTTATCCGGCTGGAACTTACCCGAAACATACCTGTCTGAAAGCTTAACTGCAGTTTCTATAGCCTCATCGGTTATCTTTATCTTGTGATGTTCCTCGTATTTCTGTTTGAGACCCTGCAGGATCTTTACAGTATCTTTAGTAGTCGGGGGATCCACCATTACGATTTGAAACCTTCTTTCCAGAGCACCATCTTTCTCTATATATTTCCTGTATTCGTTAAGAGTGGTTGCACCGATACACTGAACCTCTCCCCTCGAAAGGGTGGGTTTGAAGATGTTGGAAGCGTCCAGAGACCCTTCTGCTCCACCAGCCCCGACAATGGTATGAAGCTCGTCAATGAATATTATCACGTCTTTGGAGCTTACGATTTCATTCATTACTGCTTTCATCCGTTCCTCAAACTGTCCCCTGTATTTTGTACCGGCAACCAGGGAAGCCATATCCAGGGTAACGATCCGTTTATTTTCCAGGGTCTGAGGAACCTTTCCTTCAACGATCTTCTGGGCTAAGCCCTCAGCTATAGCCGTTTTACCCACTCCGGGCTCTCCAATCAATACCGGATTGTTTTTCTTCCTACGGGAAAGTATCTGTGAAACACGTTCTATCTCGCTCTCCCTTCCGATTATGGGATCCAGCTTACCCTTGCGAGCCAGCTCAGTTAAATCTCTGCCAAAATGGTCTAAAGCCGGAGTTTTACTCTTTTTCCTCTTCCTTCCATAAGAGGAGGGCTTCCCGGATTGAATGCTTTTTAACTCCTCATACGCTTCCTTATAATCGATATCATACATAGAGAGAACCTGAGCAGCTACTCCTTCCTCATCCCTCAGCAGAGCTAAAAGTATATGCTCCGTATCAATCTCCTTGGATTTCATAGCCCTGGCCTCCTGCCCGGATATCTCCAGAGTCTTTTTCGCTCTCGCAGTTAAGGGAAGCTGCCCCATGGTCATAGTACCACCAGAAGGCTGGACTACATCCTCAACTGATTGTTTGAGCTCCACCAGGTCTATTCCAATGTCGGTGAGGATTTCGACTGCTTTCCCCTCTCCCACTCTGATTATACCCAGCAGGAGATGCTCAGTTCCGATATAATCATGTCTAAGCCTGGTGGCTTCATCCCTGGCGAATTCCACTACCTTCCTGGCTTTTTCCGAGAACATCTCGTTCATAATTCTCTCCGTCCATTTAAAATACGTTATCTGATTTCAATTTAAGTGCTATCCCCGAGAAATCAAAGTTAATTTTTAAATCGAGCTTTTTAATTTTTCCCTGATCAGCTCAGCCCTCAGTATATCTCTTTCGTTCGGTTCCATCTCTTTATTAAGATATTTCTGCAGATGAGCCGGGAAAGAGATGAGTAAAATTTGATTGATCAAACCTAAAGGTATCTCCTTTATGGTTCCCATCCCCAGACCAAGCCTGAGTGCAGAAAGAAGATTGGTTACCTCAGTAGAGGTTATCACTCTGGCACTCCGTAAGATACCGAATGCTCTCCAGATCTTATCTTCTATTTGCTCTTTTGCCTCACTGTAAAGGGTCTTTCGGGAATTGTTCTCATACTCTATGATCTGATTTGTCACCTTTTCCAGACTCTCAATTAAATCCTCCTCTGACTTTCCCAATGTGGTCTGATTGGATATTTGAAAGAGATTACCTAAAACATCAGAGCCTTCTCCGTAAAACCCCCTGACGGTCAAGCCCAGCTTGGTTACCTGGGATATAACGTTTTCTATCTCCTTGGTTAAAACCAGCCCCGGAAGATGAATAAGTACCGATGCCCTCATACCTGTCCCTGCATTTGTCGGACAGGATGTCAGATAGCCAAAATCCGGATCGAAATTGAATTCCAGTGTATTGGAAAGCTCGGTATCTACTTTGTCAGCGAGCTCGAAAGTACTCTTTATCTCCAGTCCGGAATTAAGAGCTTGAATTCTGACGTGGTCCTCTTCATTTATCATCAGGCTGATTTTCTCTTCTTCACCGATATATAAAGCCTTGTTATTACTGCCTCGCATAAACTCAGGACTGACCAGATGTCTTTCGACAAGAAAATCTTTATCCAGCTTGGGAATTTCAGAAGAATTATGAACTTTACCACCATTCAAGAAAGAACTTTTCTGGACGGCTTTATTCACAAAAGAGATTATCTTTTCCCTCTCTTCGGGTATGGCTACTGAAGGGAATGGGATGCTTGATATATTCCTGGCTAATCTAACCCGGCTGGATAAAACTATCTCTGAATTTTTTCCCTCGCCTGTCAACCAGGCAGCAGGCTTTTTTATTAATTCCTCAAACATTTTTATTTCTCTGTCTGTAAACCTTTGATTTTATCCCTTATCCGGGCGGCCATCTCAAAATTTTCCTCTTCAATTGCCTTCTTTAGCTCTTCCTGTAATTTTCTCTCCTCCCGGAGATGTGTCATTTCTTTACCTGGAAGGTTGGGTATTTTACCCCGATGGCTGTCAGACCCATGTATCTTTCTCAATAGGTCTTTTAACTGTGGCCTGAAAGCTTTATAACAACCCCCACACCCCAATCTACCTTTTTGGGCAAACTCGGTAAAACTCATTCCACAACCGGGACATCTGGTTTCTATTACGGTTTTGGTATGAGGTTTATCCCCGGTTTTGGCGCTTGCTGTAATCATGCTTGACAAAAACTCGGCTAAGGGAAATGGCACTCCCTCAAAAGGACTCCGAAAGCCCCTTTTCTCCGCACATTTCTGGCAGAGGTTTAAGGTCATCTTATCGTTGTTTATTATCTGGGTTACCTGAATGGTAGCGTTGTTATTTTTACAATCATCACAAAGCATGATTAATCTCTTTGCAAAACTTTAAATTTTATACGGCTCTATCTTACCGCCTTCCAATCTTAATATACGTTGGGCTCTTTGAGCCAGCTCAAAATTATGCGTAGCAATGATAAAAGTCTGCTCTTTATTCCGATTAAGTCCCGTGATCAGGTTATGCAAACTTTCCGCCATATTTTTGTCTAAATTCCCAGAAGGCTCATCGGCAAATATTATAGTGGGCTCGTTGATCAGAGCCCTGGCAACTGCTACCCTTTGCTGCTCTCCACCGGAGAGTTCACCCGGTTTGTGCTCAACCCTCTCAGAAAGCCCAACTTCATCTAACATTTTTAATGCCTTATCTTTTGTTGTCTTTAAATTCTCCCTGGCAATATATCCCGGTAACATAACATTTTCCAGGGCAGAGAATTCAGGAAGCAGGTGATGGAACTGGAAAATAAAGCTAATGGTTCTATTCCTGAAACCGGCTAACTCTTTATCATTCAATGAGAAAACATCGATTGAATCCAGCCTGACAGAACCTTGACTTGGTCTGTCCAGACCTCCCAGGATATTAAGTAATGTGCTTTTTCCCGAGCCTGATGGACCCACTATAGCCACGACCTCACCCTGGTATATTTCTAAATCTACACCTTTTAATACGTCAAGAGTTCCCGCGCCTGTTTGAAAACTTCTCCAGATACCTTCAGCTTTCAAAACTAACCTTTTATCTCTCAACCTGCCCTCCCCATACAATTATTTTCGCCAGATTTCATAATATATTTAATTTCTTTCTATTAATCTCCCACCTTGCAGGCGAGGTGTGATTACCTGACACTATCCATCTCCCCAAGAAATGATAGAACATTGTTCTATCACTATCCCTTTGTATGATTGAAGTCATACTCTACAATTTTTTCTTTTGAATCTTTGGGCGTTTGATCTTTTGAATTCTTAAATTTTTTATTCATACCTGATAGCTTCTACAGGAAGCATACTGGCTGCTCTGGCTGCCGGGTAAAGCGTTGCCAGAAAAGTAATTATAATCGCAGCCAGGGCAACTATAAGGAAATCGAGCAACCTCATATCAACCGGCAGGGTAGCGATAAAATATATTTCAGGAGGTAAAGATACTATCTTAAAGGTCTTTTGAAGCCAGCACAGGATAAATCCCAGTAAGCTTCCCATGATTGTACCGGTAGCACCTACAACCAATCCCTCGAACATAAATATCTTCATAATGGATGGAGAAGTTGCTCCCATAGACTTCAAGATGCCGATCTCTTTTCTCTTCTCGATAACCACCATAATCAGGGTGCTGATAATGTTAAAAGCAGCTACAGTCACAATCAGGCTCAAAACTATGAACATAGCATATTTCTCCAGGGTCATCCAGGAAAATAGATTTTTGTGCATACGCATCCAGTCGGTAGCATAATATTCCGGCCCCAGCTCCGAATCAAGCTCCTTTGCCACTTTCTGAGCTTTATAAAAATCCGAGATTCTTACCTGTAAACCCGAAATAACCGGTCCTGAATTCAAAACCCTCTGGGCGGAGACAAGCGAGATATAAGCCAGATTCGAATCGTATTCATACATCCCGGTCTCAAAAATTCCCACCACTTTGAATTTTGTAACCTTTGGAGTGAGGAACCCTATGTTTGTTGTTTCTTTATTAATGCTGAACAGGATTACTTCGTCTCCCAGTTTAACCCTTAATTTATCCGCTAAAGTCAGCCCTAATATGATGCCCGGATACTCGCTTTCCGATTCTATTATATCGAATTTCCCTACTACCATGTTTTTCTCTATGTCAGTTACTTTTCTTTCCTCCTCCGGTATAATCCCGCGTATTACAATTCCATCGCTCTCCTCTTTAGAGGCTATAGCAGCTTTAAGATAAATAAATGGAGCGATACCTTTAACCTGATGATTTTTGCTAATTAAGGGCAAGAGCTCTTCATAATTTTCAATTCCGGTACCTTCAGAGGAAAGTATGGTAACATGAGCAGTGATGCCGATTATACGTGAGCGGACTTCTTTCTCAAATCCGTTCATCATAGAAAGGACAAAAGTCAAAGCCGCAACCCCGATAAGCACCCCACAGATGGAAATGAGAGTAATCACCGAAAGATATTTGGACTTCCTCTTTGACCTGAGATACCTTTTAGCGATGAAGAATTCGTATGACATAAAATCACTTATTTATCTCTCTGGTAGCCGCAGACGGAATTTATCCCGCTACAAGCGGGAGTCTGCGCAATTCCTACGCAAGCTAAAGCTTGCGCCTACCATTACACTAACCTGTTTAGACTTCTTTTTTCATCTGGGGGAAGAAAATCACATCTCTTATTGAAGTTGAATTGGTAAAGAGCATCACCATCCTGTCAAGCCCGATACCCACACCGCCTGTTGGAGGCATGCCATATTCCATAGCCTTCAGGAAATCCTCATCTAATTCCAGCGCTTCTTCATCCCCCATCTTTTTGAACTTTGCTTGCTGTTCGAACCTTTCTCTCTGGTCTAATGGATCGTTCAGCTCGGAGAATGCATTCATCAGCTCAAATCCTGCGATAAAACCTTCAAACCTTTCAGTCAAGCCCTCTTTATCCCTGTGTTTCTTGGCAAAGGGAGACATCTCCTCCGGATAATCCAGGATAAAAGTCGGCTGGATTAAATTGGGTTGAACTTTCTCCTCGAAAATCGATTCTATAACTTTACCAATGCGAACAGAAGCCTCTGCCTTAATCCCCAGATCCTGAGCAAATTCCCTGATCTTTTTTTCATCCTCCTTATAAAGGTCTGCACCGGTGAACTTCTCTATCGACTCCCAGAAGGAAAGCCTTCTCCAGGGAGGTGATAGATCGATTTCCTCTTCCTGAAATTTAATCTTGCTGGACTTTAAAATCTCCAGAGAGATGAAGTTGAGTAGTTTCTCGCATAATTCCATTATGTCGTTATAATCCGCATAAGCCTGATATAGTTCTAACATTGAGAACTCCGGATTGTGGTTTTTATCCATCCCCTCATTCCTGAAATCCTTACACACCTCATAAACCTTTTCATATCCACCAATTATCAACCTTTTCAAATAAAGCTCATCTGCTATTCTTAAATATAAATCCATATCCAGGGCATTGTGATGGGTGATAAAAGGGCGTGCAAACGCACCACCGTAAATAGGCTGTAATATCGGAGTCTCTACTTCCAGGAAACCCCGGTCATCTAAGAATTTTCTGATAGCAGATAAAATTCTGGTTCGCAAGATGAAAGTGTTTTTCACCTCAGGATTGGAGATTAAATCTAAATATCTTTGTCTGTATCTCAATTCCTTATCCTGAAGCCCGTGCCATTTTTCAGGTAGGGGATGCAAAGACTTTGAAAGAAGTTCGAAATCTTCTGCTCTGATACTCTTTTCGCCGGTTTTGGTCTTAAAAACTTTCCCCTTAGCACCGATAAAATCTCCAATATCGAAAAGCTCAAACAGCTTATATCTATCCTCCCCTACTACATCAGATTTGACGTAAACCTGAATCTTCCCTTCGCCATCCAGGAGATGAAAGAAAAGGCTCTTTCCGTGAGACCTTAAGGAAATTATCCTGCCGCAGACACTCACAACTATCCCCTCTGATTCCATCTTTTCGAAATCATCCAGTATATTCTTGGAAGTATGAGTTCTTTTAAAAAGATAAGGATATGGATTGATATTTTTCTCTTTCAGGGCTTTGAGTTTTTCCCGTCGATGTAAAAGAAGCTCGCTTAACTCCTGTTCGGGTTTGGATTGTTCGGACAATTTATTTTCTCCTCTTGGTAAATTATAAAGTAATCTTTTGCGGAATATAAAGCAAAGGAATTTAGGTGTCAAGAACTTCAGCGGAATCGAATTGTGATGTTTTCTATATATTCTTTTTAAAGTTAGCAAAAAGAAAAATCTGAGAGAAAATTATATACCCTCTCTTAATTGAGAAAAAGAGGTCTGATGAGAGTAAAAATTATAGGGACAGAACAGTGTTCTGTCCCTACAAATATTCTTGCGACCTTAAAAGGTCGCACTACAAATTATGGCTAATACTTCTTAAATATCGCTTTCATCTTCAAGCGTGCAATAGCACCGCTGGGGTCCAGATCCTTGGGACAAACTTTCTGGCAGTTGAAAACAGTATGACACCTGAATACACCGTTTTCACGGGCAACTACGGCAATCCTTTCCTTGGCTCCTCCATCCCTGGAATCATCCACGAACCTCAAGGCTTTTAACAGGGCATGAGGTCCTAAATAGTTTCCATCCTTCCCTGCAACCGGACAGGAACCATAACAGGCACCACACAGGATACAGTCCAGCCAGGCATCTATCTTTTTCCTCTGTTCAATGGTTTGAAGATATTCTTTGTTCGGCGGTGCTTCTCTGGGAATAAAGTAGGGCTTGATCTCCTTAAAGTGTTCGAAGAAGGGATTCAAATCAACTACTAAATCCTTCATCACCGGAAGGTGAGACAATGGTCTTAAAGTTATCTTACTTCCCATAACGGATATTTGTGTCTTGCAGGCCAATCGGTACATATCATTAATGTGCATGGCACAGGAACCGCAAACCGCCTCGCGGCAGGAAGCCCGGTAAGCTACGGAGGGGTCAAGATTCTCGTTAATATATAGCAAACCCTCTAAGATCGTCATCCCTTTTTCCGGTTCAAATTTATAACTCTGAAAATAAGGCTCCCCCCCTTTATCCGGGTCGTATCTAAAGATATTGAATTCTACCATATTAATATTTCCTCTCCTCAGGTTTATATTTGGTTATCTTGACCGGGGAATAATCCAGACGCGGACCCATCTCGTTGAAATAGGTTAAAGTATGTTTGAGCCAGTTTGCATCGTCCCTGGTTTTGAAATCGGTTCTGAAATGGGAACCGCGGCTCTCCTTACGGGTCAAAGCTCCTGTACCAATCGCCTCCGCCACATCCAGATTCCCCTTCATATCATAAAAGCCAATGATGTCGTAATTATATTTCTTACCGTTAAAGGCTGGCTTCAGTTTTTTTGCCCTCTCCTTTAACTCTTTGACCTGTTCTAAACCTTTAGCCATATCCTTTTCGTTTCTGAAAATCCCGAAACCCTCCACCATTACCTGAGAAAGCTCATTTTTTATCTTATACGGGTTTCCTTCTCCTGTTCCTTTTTTCCACTGGGCAATCCGGCTTTCCTCTCTTCTTGCTGCTTCTTCTAATACCTTTACTTTTGGACCCTTCTCTTTATCCTTTACATATTCCGAAGCCTTCTTTCCAGCTCTGGCACCATAAACGATTGTATCCAGAAGGGAATTCCCTCCCAGGCGGTTTGCCCCGTGCATACTCACACAGGCGCATTCTCCTGCGGCATATAATCCTTTCATCCTGCAGGCACCATCGATATCCGTATCGATTCCGCCCATACTATAGTGCGTGCCTGGAGTTATGGGTATAGGTTCGTATATGGGGTCAATCCCGATGAAGTTCAAGCATATATCCCTTATTCCGGGTAACCTCTCCATAATTTTACCTGCACCAAGATGCCTTAAATCCAGATGAATGGAACCATCCGGAAATCCTCTACCCTGAAGTATCTCTGTTTGTATAGATCTGGAAACAATATCCCTGGGACCCAATTCCATAACCGTCTCTGAAACATAATTTTTCATAAACCGTTCACCCTTATTATTGATCAGATAACCACCCTCTCCCCTGCACCCCTCGGTCATCAGAATATGGGACTTGGCTAAGCTGGTCGGATGGAACTGCACGAACTCAATATCTTTAAGAGGAACGCCTGCCCAGTAAGGGGCAGCCATTGCCAGGCCGGTATTGGTAAGGGCGTTGGTGGTATTTGAATAAATTCTGCCGATCCCTCCAGTGCCAAATATAACCGCATTAGCACCCACGGGAGTCAACTCTCCGGAATGAGGGTCATAGGCTATAACTCCATAACAGTTATCTCCCTCTGAACCTAGGGCAAATACCACCCATTCCTCATAAACCTTGATTTTTTCTTTTATGATCTGCTCGTATAAAGTCTGTAATAGATATAAGCCGGTTTTGTCGGTGGCATAGCAGGTTCGGGGAAAACCTGCACCGCCAAAAGGTCTCTGGGCAACTTTACCTTCGGGTGTCCTGCTGAAAGGACAACCCCAGTGTTCCATCTCGAAAATGGTCTCCGGTCCCTGATAAGTCAAATACTCTGATGCATCCTGGTCTGCTAAGAAATCGCTTCCTTTGACTGTATCAAAGGCATGTTTGTCAACCGTATCATCCTTACCCTTTTCCACATTAGCTAAAGCCGCATTAATCCCCCCCTGAGCCTCTCCGGAATGTGACCTCATCGGATGAACTCTGGATATTATTGCCACGTCTTTTACCTTTTTGGCTGCCTCCACTGCTGCTCTCATCCCGGCTAACCCCCCACCTACGATTAGTATATCATGAAATATCATATTTCCTTTCCTCTCCTTTCCTAACTCGCGAAAATCCTGGGTATAAATATTACCAAAGTCAGAACCATTACCACTAAAAAAATTAGCATTGCCACCCACAAAAGCCCTTTCTGTTGCTTGGTCATAAAGAAAAAGTCTGCTACAATAATTCTTAAGCCGTTTAACAGATGAAAAGCTACAGCGGCGACTAAGAAAATCTCCAGGAAATGAAACAACGGGGTCTGCACTTTAGAGAGCCAGGAGTTGAAACCTTCAGAAGTACCGGTTAGAAAATAAGAGCTGGTAACCAGGAAATGAGGAAAAATATATAAAAACAAAACCACCCCGGCTATTCGGTGTAGAAACCAGGACCAGGTTCCCACATTGGGATTTAAATTAATCTCCTTGAAATAATGCCCTATAGCTCCAGGTTTTTTATCGTACATCTCAGACTCCTTTCCTCAAAAGTGAATTGACAGCTAAATATCCGTACACAGAAAGAAGTATACCCACTATCCAGAAGAAGGTCTTTATCCCCTTACCTGTACCCTTACCTGGTCGGTAGTCTTCAATCACACCCCAGATGCCGTTGAATCCGTGAAACAGAGCAATGGGAACGAAA
>JAOUFL010000262.1 GCA_029858245.1 Candidatus Zixiibacteriota bacterium | reverse complement strand
TAAACAGGATTTCTCGAAATAATACCGGGATGCTGCTTCGCAACCATATATTCCATCACCCCATTCCACCAAGTTCAGATACAGTTCGAAAATTCTTCTTTTGCTCAAGGCTTTTTCCAGCCGAAAAGCAATCAAGATTTCCTTCAGCTTTCTTAAGGGGTTTCTGGAAGGAGAGAGGTAGAGGTTTTTAGCTAATTGCTGGGTGATGGTAGAAGCACCTCGGTTAAAGTTTTTTTTCTGCCAGTCTATCTCCAATGATTTTTTCATCTCCTCCAGGTCTATGCCGCTGTGGGTAAAGAAATTTATATCCTCACCTACCAGTATTGCCTTCTTCAAATATGGTGATACCTGATTATAAGATATCCATATTCGATACTCTCTTAGCTTTTTGCCTTTTTTTTGGAATTCTTTATTCCTGATCTTTATTAAAGCCGTTGTCTTGGGGTTTTCATTTTTAAGGTATTTTACATCTGGCAGGATTAGGTATTCTATAAGAATAACAAAGATAAGAATTAATAATAAACCTATAAAAAAATAACGCCATTTGATTTCTTTTGGTTTTAGAAAATTCATAGATATATGATTAGAGAGCTTGATAAATCAAGCAACTACAATGGTAGGGGCAATGCATGAATTGCCCCTACCATCTATCTTCGGGCATTTGGTCCACCATATATTCCAGGGTCGCTTATTGTCCCATCCGGATCAGATAAAAGGGGATTCCCCTGGTCCATCAAGGGTGAGTCGGATTTCAAATGAAAATCGTTCTGACTTACGAATGAAGGATCAACTGATAAATTTCCGTTTTGCTCGGTTAAGTCTGGCATATCTTTATAATTTCCAGCAATGTTGTTCCACACATCATTATAGGTGATCGAAAAATTTGGATTGATCTCTGTAGCCCAGACTCCCACGCAGGGACAAACCCATTCTTTTCTCCAGCCGTTTTCAGTTACTATATTATTTGTACAGATTCCCCTGCACTCTAAACTCCAGACGGCAAACCCGCAGTTCCCGTTACGGATTATCACGTTATTGGAAGCGTCCATATATGATGTACCCGTAGCAATTACTCCCCAGCCCAAGTTTTCATGGACTAAATTGTTCCTTACCACTGCTCTGGAGTTGCCAAACGTCCCGATTCCTTTCCAGTAGCCGGAGATTTTATTCCGATAAACTGTTGCCACTGCATCCCAGGTTATCCCGATCCCCGCACCTCTACCGTCACAGATAATATTATCCGCCATATAGGCAGTTGCCCCACGATACAATGCCACTCCATCCCAGCCGTTGTTCTGAATAAGGTTATTCAAAATAAATATCTCTGAATTTTCTCTTCCGAAAACACCTCCAATTCCAACTACCACATCATCTATCTGATGTATATTATCAGAGATTTCTACATCCTTGATGGTAACGGTGCTATATTTTACCACTATCCCAGCATCAGTGGCATTCCCATCCGGGTCTCTTTTTCCACCGGTTATTTTCAAATCAGCGATAAGGGAATTACGGCTATTTTCTAATAAAACTCCATAACCGGCATTGGTGACCAAAATTGTTCTGTCTTTTCCGCTGCCGATTATATTTAAACCCTTCCCCTGAATCAAGAATCCTTTGCTGGCATTGACTCTGGTCTTATGCTCCTGACAATTACCGCATAATTCCTCAATATATTCTTCTGGTTCTGCCTGGTAAATTCCCGGAAAAATAAAAATGGTATCCCCATCTGCTGCTTGATCAAAAGCATACTGTAAATCTCTGATCGGGTTTTCCTCTGTTCCGTCTCCAATAACCTTGTCCTTAATATTATCCACATACCAGATTTTATGAGTTTGTGCAAATGAGTTTTGAATCGAGCTTAGAAAAGAAATAAATAACAGGAGTACACAGAATAAATAGCTCATATACTTATCCTTTTATAAAGATTTTTAAAAGCCACCTGCCACAAGCTACTTGCTCCCTCCTTATTTTGTTACTTCAAGTATTTTATGGATTATCTTCTCATCCTTGGGCAGCAAATCTACCTGAGAAATCCTTCTGACCAGTTCCTTCCATATAGGTTCTTTTTCAAAAACCTCTTTGAAAACTGGCAGAGCTTCTTCTAAGAGATTATTGTTAACCAAAGCTACCGCTTTCCAAAATTTAAGCTCTATATTTTCCGGATATAATCTCTCCGCCTCAGCATATTCTTTCAGGGCAGTTTTTAAATCGTTTCTTTCCAGAGCCTGGTCGCCCAAATCTGAGTAATGATAAGCTTCCGCAATCTTGACTAATCTTCTTAACTCTTTCAAAGGTTCTGGATGATCCTCCACCCTGAGATCCAGGACTTTATCCTGCCAGGGCTTACCAGAGGATTTGCCTTTAACGATTAATATTGCCGCGGACTGTTTTCCTCTTATATCTCCTCCTTCTGCCTCTGCCGCCTCCAAGGCTGAAAGCATCCTTTCGGTTAAACCCCCCTTAGTATTCTCAAAGGCTTTTGACATTGAGGGCCAGACCTTATCACTTAACATCAGATTTGCCTGGACAGAGTAGTTTTTTCCGATGATATGTCCTGCCTCAGGGATGCAGTTATCCCC
>JAOUFL010000261.1 GCA_029858245.1 Candidatus Zixiibacteriota bacterium | reverse complement strand
TAGATCCATAATGAAATGGCATGAGATCGTAGGTGCTATTCACATTCATTCTACCGATTCGGATGGAGCCAAAACCATTCCTGAAATCGCCAGGATAGGGGATAGAACTGGACTTGATTTTTTGTTGTTCTCTGACCATATGACCCTGAAATCGTATCAGGCTGGATTAGAGGGATTTTATGGTAAAACCCTGGTTGTGATCGGTTATGAGATTCACGATAAGGAAAACAAAAACCATTATCTGGCTTTTAATCTGAATGATGTTTTACCTTTCGGGCTTTCACCTTCGGAGTACGTAAGGCATGTCAAAGAGAAAAAAGGGATAGGGATAATTGCTCACCCGGATGAGATTCGTACGGATTTACCCAAATATCCAGCATATCCCTGGACTGCCTGGGAGGCTGAGGGGTATGATGGTATCGAGATATGGAACCAGATGTCCGAGTGGATGGAGAAACTGACCAGGTTCAACCAGCTGAAGATGCTTTTCTCTCCTCGCAAATCGCTTGACAGCCCCACTCCAAGGATACTCTCGAAGTGGGACCAGCTAAATAGAAAAAGAAAAGTCTGCGGTATCGGAGCGATCGATGCTCATGCTCATCCTCACAGGATAGGTCCATTAAAACTCACCATATTTCCCTATGAGGTGCAGTTTAAATCCATAAGAACGCATTTGATTCTGGACGGACCTTTGTCTCTGGATTTTGAAAAAGCAAAAAAACAGATATACTCTGCACTTTTAAACTGCAATGTTTTTGCTTCGAATTATAAAAGGGGAGAGGCAAAAGGTTTTCTTTTTTATGCTCAGGGTAAGAATGGTTTAGCCAGAATTGGTGAGGAAATGAGACTGGAGGAGGTAAATTACCTGGCAGCACAGACTCCTTCCACAGCGGAGATCAGGCTATTGCATAACGGGGATTTAATAAGTAAAACAAAAGGTAGAGAATTGACTTATAAACCTGAGGAAAAAGGGATATACAGGATAGAAGCCTTTAAGGGGGATAAGGGGTGGATTTATTCCAATCATATAAGGGTTGTTTGAATTAACTATAATTATTTTTCGTCTTTTTTAAAATAGGTTGACTTTCAAAAAGAAAAAACATAAAATTAATCATATATTACTATTAAAACAGTCAAATTAAAATCTTCAAAAAAGAGGTTTGAGAATGCCTGACATTGGAATAGGAAATTACCAACAGCAAACATTAGAGCAGTTGCTAAAGACCAATCTCAGTTATGAGGTACCTTTTTTCCAAAGAGAATTCTCTTGGGGGAAAGATGACTGGGACGATCTATTAGAGGATATTAACAAAGCCATGAAACTTAAAAAAGGGCATTTTTTTGGATTCATGACATTTAGAAAACCACAGAATGGTATAATTCATATTATTGAAGGTCAGCAAAGATTGGCAACTGTCACAATATTTATTTCCGTTGTTCGAGATATATTACAAGAGTTAGATGATGACCACTGGAGACGTTTAAATGAAGAGTACATAAAATCAACTGATCCCTTAAATCGTGAGATACCTCCTTTTCTAAAGTTGGTATTGTCAGAGATGAACAAAGATTTTTTTAAGAAATACATACAAGAAGAAAATTTTCCAAGCCGAAAGTTGGAAAAATTTAAGACAGAAAAGAAGGTAAATCTATCTAATCAGCTAATATTTCAATGCTATAGATTTTTCTACGAGGCCTTGGAGGAGACCACTGAAAAGCTAAGTGAGAAAGATAGAAAAGATTATCTGGATGAAGTTATCAGAACCATTCTAAGAGAATTTATTATAATAACTGCTGAGGTTGAAGACAGCTTCGCTGCTTATAATATCTTTCAAACTCTTAACGATAGAGGTTTAGACCTAACTGTCACAGATTTGTTGAAGACCTATCTTTTTGAAAAGGTTGGGGAATCTTGGAGAGAGGCGAAGGAAAAATGGGATGCTATTAGAGAAATACTAAGTGTTATAAATACAAATGCATTTTTAAGACACTATTGGCTTTCAACCCACGGAGTGGTGCAAGAGAAACACTTATTGAAAGAAATAGCCAATAAGATTAAGAATAAGGCGGAAGTTTTTAAATTCCTAGAGGATTTAAAGGGGGAGGCAGAAGTCTATGAAGCTTTGTTAAATCCAAATATTGGTTATTGGGCTAATAAAACAATAGTCGACTTGCTTAACGAGCTGCAAACATTAACAACTCAGATGACACTTCCTTTACTAATGGCAGGAAGTCGTCTTCATGAAAAAGAATATAAAGAATTTATTAATATTTTAAGGTTATGCATTAGTTTTACTTTTCGATATTTAACTATTGCAGAAGCTGAACACAAAGTTTTAGAAAAATTATTTAGTGATATAGCTATTGAATTAAGGAAAGGCACAATCAAAAATGCAGAACAAATCAAGAAAAAACTACTAGTAGAATATCCTGACGATGACACATTTGCTAAACTTTTTTTGAAGAAGGAAATTAAGGTGGCAAAGGTTGCCAAGTACATCCTAACAAAAATTGATGATTTCCTTAGTCCTGACAAAGAAAAATATTCTGATAAAATAACATTGGAACATATTCTGCCGAGAA
>JAOUFL010000061.1 GCA_029858245.1 Candidatus Zixiibacteriota bacterium | reverse complement strand
GCTGTGCCGTGCTACTCATGCCGAACAAAACGCCATTGTGCAGGCAGCGACATTCGGGGTAAGCATAAGGGACAGTATTATCTATTCGACTGCTCATCCCTGCATACTATGTTCAAAACTTCTTATCAATGCCGGCATCAAGAAGATAATTATAGAAGATAGTTACCCTGATAAATTATCCCAGAGGATGTTGAAAGAGGCAGGAGTAAAAATACAAATTCTAAAAAAGTCTGGTAAGCAAACATTTCAAAGAGGAAAGAGAAAATGAGGTGCCCTTATTGCGGAAACGAAGAAGACAAAGTAATAGATTCACGCCCTTCTCAGGACGGGAGGTCGGTGAGGAGAAGAAGGGGATGTGAAAAATGCGGAAAAAGGTTCACCACCTACGAGTATATCGAGAATGTATCTTTGACTATCGCTAAAAATGACGGCAGGAGGGAGCCTTTTGACCGCCAGAAATTACAGAGGGGAATAGAGCTTGCCTGCAATAAAAGACCGGTTAGCCTGAAAAAGATAGCGTCTCTGGTGGATGAGATGGAAGAGGAATTACAGGGATTATCCAGAAAAGAGATTACCTCCAAAGAGGTGGGCGAGCTGGTGATGAGTAAACTGAAAAGTCTGGATGAGGTAGCTTACGTGCGTTTTGCTTCGGTGTATCACAAGTTCAAAGACTTGAATGAGTTCTTGAAGGAACTGCAGGGCTTGCTGGGATCTTAATAAAATATATTATAACGTAGTTCAAGTCTTTTTCGATAAAGTAAACAATGTCTGTGCCACAGGGGCAATCACTGAATAGATTTTACATTTATTAATTGACAAAACCTTAAAATAGCTATTATTTAGGCTTGTTTTAAATATCCATATTAGATATGATCCTGTTCAGAAGGAAATAGATTATGCCTCAAGAAAAAGAGATGTCTTTTTTAGACCACCTCGAAGAACTAAGGAACAGATTGATAAAATGTTTAGTCTCGGTGATGGTCATCTCGATTATTGCATTTTTCTTCTCTGACAAACTAATAGACTTCATTTCCAAGCCCTTGCCCGGGGTGTATTTTATGGGACCGACTGAGGCAATATCAGTGAGGATGAAGATCGCATTGATCCTGGGGGTAATAGTTAGCTCTCCTGTTATCCTCTACCATATCTGGCAGTTTGTCGTTCCCGGGCTTTTATGCAAAGAGGCAAAGGTTGTCTCTACGCTCCTTTTTTTCTCTACCATTTCTTTTTTGATTGGAGGCTCCTTTGCGTTTTTTATAGTTCTTCCCTATATGATTCAATTCCTGCTGTCTTTCGGGACAGACAAACTGCATCCCTGGATAAAGATCGATGACTACCTGAGCTTCATCGGTTACACTACACTTCTTTTCGGAGCGGTTTTTGAGCTACCCATAATCGCTTATTTTCTGGGAAAGATAGGCATTATCTCCTCCAGCACCCTGAGAAAGGGAAGAAGATATGCAGTGATTGCTATTTTAATTGTTTCAGCCCTGGTCACCCCCACCCCGGATATGTTCAATATGATGCTTCTGGCAGTTCCGCTATACCTCTTATACGAAATAAGCATAATCGTTCTATTTTTACAGGATAGAGGAAAGAGGTTGAAAAAAACAGCAGAACCCTGAACGTAAAAATAATATCCTGGATTATATACTAAGCACAAAAGTTCTGTGTATAAGGAGTAAATATGAAAATAGCATTAGGTGCAGACCACAAGGGGTTTCAATATAAAAATAAGATAAAAATTTTCCTTCAGGAAAAAGGATTTGAGTTAAAGGATTTCGGGACATTTTCTGAGGAATCAGTTGACTATCCGGATTACGGATTCAAAGTCGCCCGGGCAGTGGCTAAAAGTGAGGCTGATAGAGGAATACTTGTTTGCTGGACGGGGATAGGGATGTGCATAGCCGCCAATAAAATTAAAGGAATAAGAGCCTCTCTGTGTTTGCACGAGGAAATGGCGAAACTCACCCGGGCACATAACGATTCCAACGTTCTTTGTCTTTCAGCAAAATTTACCTCCGAGGATAAACTCTCAAAAATAGTAGAGGTCTGGCTGAATACACCATTTGAAGGAGGAAGGCACCAGCGAAGGTTGGATAAAATTGTCTTAGAAGAAGGCTAATGAATAAGTTCAAAGGCTCAAAGGTTCAAGAGTTCAAAGGGTAAAAAAGATGATTGATAACTTTTTAGGGGAAGCAACAGGATTTAATGTAGCGGAGGTCTTTAGACCTCCATTAAACATAGATGGAAGGCAGAAGCCTTCCGATACATATAATGACTTAAAAATACAAAGTGAGTAGAGACGCATTGCATGCGTCTCTCTATGATCTCCGTCGGGTCTAGGGACCCGACGGACACATTAAAAGCGTAGCATCCCGCCAGAGGCGAGACGAGGGTTCAAAGGGAAATAAGTAGTGTAACCCTGCTTGTCCTCAAGTAAGAAGGACTAAGGTTGCCAGGATTTAATGTAGCGGAGGTCTTCAGACCTCCATTGGGTGGGGATGAATATGAAGATGGAAGCCTAAAGGCTTCCGCTACTAAAGCTTATGGAAAGCTGAAGCTTTCCGCTACATTTATTATTCATCACAAAAAATGTTAAAGCGAAAAAATAATCGATTAGCTCTCCAGCTTTATAAAGGGTTAAGAGCCTATTTTGTCACTATCTGCACTAAGGATCAACAGAGGGCTTTTACCGATTCCAGAATCATAGGCGAGCAGATTAAGGTATTGAATTCCTGTTGTAAAAAAGATGATTTTTCTGTATGGACTTATTGTTTTATGCCAGATCACCTTCATTTGCTTTTAGTTGGAGAAGAGAATTCGGATCTGATTAAATTCATCAGAACTTATAAGCAGTTAAGTGGATATGGATATAAAAAGATAACAGGTAAAAACCTGTGGCAAAAAAGTTTTTATGACCATATCTTAAGGAAAGAGGAAAATATTGCTCAAGTAGTTAGATACATTTTAGAAAATCCTACAAGGAAAGGTTTAGTAGCAAATTTTGTAGAATACCCTTTTTCTGGTTCTTTAGAGTATGATAAGGAGATTTTCAAAATGTAGCGGAGGTCTTCAGACCTCCATTGGGCGAGGATGAATATGAAGATGGAAGCCTAAAGGCTTCCGTTACTAAAGCTTATGGAAAGCTGAAGCTTTCCGCTACACAAAGAAATTAGAAGGCTAAAGCCTTCCGCTACAAAATGCAACAAAAGATTAAGGAGTAATGCTTATGAGCAGATTAAAAGAAGCTGACCCGGAGGTTTATTCTGCAATTTTCGGGGAGACCGAAAGGGAAGCTTATCAGCTGGAGCTTATCGCCTCTGAGAATTTCGTGAGCGAGGCGGTGTTAGAAGCCTTAGGCTCTGTGATGACCAATAAATATGCCGAAGGATACCCGGGTAAAAGATATTATGGCGGGTGCGAGTATATGGACATGGTAGAGAATCTGGCGCGGGACAGGGCAAAAAAGCTTTTCGGATGCGAGCACGCGAATGTGCAGCCTCATTCAGGCTCACAGGCTAATATGGGAGTTTATTTTTGCGTCTTAAAACCGGGAGACACCATTATGGGCTTGAACCTTTCGCATGGCGGACATTTAACCCATGGCTCCCCGGTTAATTTCTCCGGTAAATTTTTCAAGGTTTACTTTTACGGTGTAAGAAAAGATACAGAGGTCATAGACTACGATGAGGTCTTAAAAATCGCAAAAGATTGCAAGCCTAAGATGATTGTAGCTGGCGCTTCAGCCTATCCCAGAATTTTGGATTTCGAAAAATTCAGAAAGATAGCAGATGAGGTAAAAGCTTATCTCATGGTAGATATCGCTCATATAGCCGGTCTGATTGTTGCCGGAATTCATCCCTCTCCAGTACCGTTCGCTGATTTTGTTACTACCACCACTCATAAGACCTTAAGGGGTCCCAGAGGCGGGATGATTATGTGCAAGCAGAAATATGCCAGGGAGCTGGATAAGGAGATAATGCCGGGGATACAGGGAGGTCCTCTAATGCACGTAATAGCCTCCAAAGCAGTTGCATTCAAAGAAGCTTTAAAACCTTCTTTTAAAGAGTATCAACATCAAATCGTGAAAAATGCAGTAATCTTAACTCAAGAGCTTCTGAATTATGGCTATCACATAGTCTCAGGAGGAACGGATACCCATCTGATGCTTTTGAGTTTTATTGAAAAGGGAATTAGCGGTAAAGCAGTAGAGGAGGCTTTGGGGAAAGCAGGGATAACGGTTAACAAGAACATGGTTCCTTTTGACCCCCAGAAGCCTCTGGTCACTTCAGGTATAAGGATTGGAACCCCGGCATTAACTACTCGTGGAATGAAGGAACCGGAGATGAAAAGAGTAGGAAAGTTTATACACAATGTAATTTCCAATCTGGGTAACAATGGTGTTTATAAACAAGTAAGAAAAGAAGTGGAAGAACTATGTCGGGAGTTTCCTTTATATAAAGAGAGATTAGAAAGAGGATGATGGTAGCGGAGGTCTTCAGACCTCCCTTAAACATACATGGAAGGCTGAAGCCTTACGCTACAAAAACTAGGGAAAGCTGAAGCTTTCCGCTACTTTCTAATATAATATGAGTATTCACAAAGACAGAATAAGAGCGGTCTTGAAAGGGGAGAAGACTGACCGGTTACCGGTTTCTTTCTGGAGGCATTTTTACGATAAGGAATCTACTGCTCAGGGTCTGGCTGATGCCATGCTTGCCTTCCAGAAAAAATACGACTGGGATTTTATGAAAGTTAATCCTCGTGCAAGTTATCATATTGAGGGGTGGGGAGCAAAAACACATTACCCAGAAGATAGCTTATCCGGTGCTAAAGTCATAGAACACCCGGTAAAGAAAACCAGGGACTGGGAAAAAATAAAAAAACTTACCATGTCGAACAGGGCTTTTGCTGAACAGTTAGAAGCCCTGAGACTGATTAAAGGAAAACTTAAAGACGAGCTTTTCATTGTGGAAACGATCTTTTCTCCCCTTTCCGTTGTCGGGGATCTGGTAAAAGAGGAACAGGATTTAGTCAATGATTTAAGAGAAAAGCCGGAGCTAATCCACAAGGCTCTGGAGGTTATTTGTGAGGTTTTTTCTTCTTTTGCTGACGAGTGTCTGAATTCTGGAGCGGATGGGATTTTCTTTGCCACCACAGAATGGGCGACTAAAAATACTCTGACCGAAGATGAATATTTGGAATTTGGCAAGCCCTATGATTTAAAACTACTAAGACAAGTGGAATCGGCTGAGCTCAACATTCTCCATATATGCAAGAGCAATAATTTTTTACCTCTTTTCGCGGACTATCCGGTAAAAGCGGTTAACTGGAATTCAACTGATTCCACTAATCTGAATTTAAAAGAAGGAGCACAAATTTTAAATAAAGCGGTCTTGGGAGGGATAGATCATAAAAACCTGATGCTCAAAGGAACTAAGGATGAAGTATCTTCAAAGGTGAAGGAGTTAATGGAATTGAGCAAAGACATCAGGTTAATAGTTGGTCCCGGATGTATTATACCACCTGAGACTCCCGAGGAAAATCTTCAGGCAGTGAAAGAAGCTCTGGAGGTTTTCAGGTGAAATTATACCTGTCCGGAGGTTTTGGATTTTAGCTTAATCATATAATTTTTGAAAATAAAAGGAGTATGCAGTGAACCGGAAAGAGATAATCGAAAATATAAAAAAAATAGCAGGGTCCGAAAAAAGCAGGGATGAGGTTTTAAGGGATACAGTTAAGATTCTGAAAGAAAATATTGATTATTATAACTGGGTGGGAATATACCTCTTTGAGGGTGATGAGTTAGTTTTAGGTCCTTTTTCAGGGAAACCCTCTCCTCATTTAAGGATTCCCTTAAATCGGGGAATATGCGGGGCAGCAGCCAGTCAGAAAAAATCTATCATTGTAGAGGACGTGACATCTGACCCCAGATATTTAGCCTGCAGCCTGGAAACAAAATCTGAGATAGTTGTACCCATAATGAAACAGGATAAGGTTTTCGGTGAAATCGATATAGACTCCGATAGAATGAATGTCTTTTCCCAAGAGGATCAGATGTTTCTTGAAAGGATTTGCTCAATATTATCCGACCTTTTTTAAGTATCCTGTGTTTGTACTTGCATCTAATATGAAAGAGAATGCATAAAAACCAGCATAAATTAGTTTACCTGTAATACAAGAATTATAAATTTAATCGCAATTTATAACTATAATTACAGTCTGGTATCTCGTTATAAATAATATAGATACAGCAATGGTTTAAAGAATTACACGAGCAAGCCAGCCAAATCACTTTCCTGTTTAATCCTAAATTCATTATAAGGCATATCTTTTGCATTCTCCCAGATAGTTAGATAGTTTAAATAATGAGATGAATATGGAAGATGAAACCTCCAAAGATAGTTTAAAATATCAGGTTCTCAGGCTTTTAGCTATAGGCATAAATAGCCAGGTTCCACTCAAAGAGATACTTCAGGAAGCAATCAGCAAGACCCTGGTAATAATGGAATTAGAAGCTGGCTCGATCTCCTTATGGGATAAGGAGAATAAGGAAATACTGTGTGAGGCTACAGCAGGTCCTCAGGATAAAACTGAATTTCTATCAGCTCTCGAAAAAGGCGCCATACATCTAATGAGAAAAGATTTTAAAATAGAGTCGGTTTATCTGACTTATGAGAAGGACGGGATTCACAGTCTTTTCTCCTATCCGGTCAGAACCAACGGGAGGTTTTTGGGTGCCATAAGCGGGTTTTGCACGGGCAGCAGGAATTTGATTTTGGAAGAGGAGTTCTTGCAGGCATTGGGAAATCAGCTGGGACTGAGCGCGATCAAAGCAGAAAGTTATTTGACAAAAGCAGAGTTAAAAAAATTAGAAGATGAAAAAAATCTGCTTATCGAACAAGAAAGGTTATCCGCGATAATGCATACTTCCGTTGCCGTAAATCACGAAGTGAATAATCCGCTTACTGCGATTCTGGGAAATGCCCAGCTTCTACTGGCACGAAAGGAGAACCTGGATCAGGAGACGATAGATAAGCTAAAAATAATCGAGGAGAATGCTCTCAAGATAAAGGAGGTAACCCAGGACCTCATAAGAATAATCGAACCGGTGATCGTCGAATATACGGGTGGAGTTAAAATGATAGATATCAGCAGGTCCAAAAAGAAAGAATTACCCCCGGAATCCTGATTTAAAGACGCATTACATTAATTCAACACGGCAAATAAAAAAGGCGAGAAAGCTCGCCTTTTTTTAGTAACATCTGATTTTCTTACCCTACTTCAACTGTTTTCTTTCCAGCTTTGACAGGTTCAGAACTTTTCTCTCTGGTTTTAACAGGGTCGTGTATTCTCTCTGCAGTTCTTTCTGAATTTACAGGTTTTACCTGCAGGCTGTTTTTTCTCTCCCATCTCAGACGGATCAATAATCCCAGGGAGATCAACATAAACATAAAGGTATTCACCTGTCTGAATATCTCTCCATAGTTGAACAGGCTATCCATAAAAGCCATCACTCCCAAGATAAAAAGCGAAGTTGACCAGAAAACCATAAATACACCTCCAGGATTTAGTGGTTACTTGGTTTGATAATTTTATCCAGAATATATTTTTCTAATCGGCTTATTCAGGATAAACCTTAGAGATATTTTATCAAATAAAACCATTTAACTTAAAAAATTTTAGAGAAATACCTTGACAGTTGTTGCTGGATTGAATAATATAATAGCCTCAATTTTATGATAGAAGAACTATTACATGAAAACTGCGGACTCTTTGCAATCTATGGAGCAAAAAAAGCTGCAGAGCTGACTTATTTAGGGCTCTATGCACTTCAGCACAGGGGGCAGGAGGCAAGCGGGATAGTCTCCTCTGATGGACACAAGTTCTGCCAGTTAAAAGGGATGGGACAGGTTAACGATGTTTTCGCCAGCAAAGAGGTTTTAGCGGGTTTAAAGGGGCAGATGGCAATCGGACATAACCGCTACTCTACTACCGGTTCTTCCAGTGTAGCCAACATTCAGCCTATCCAGATAAGCTATAGAGGGAACAGGCTCTTAGCAGTGGGGCATAATGGCAATCTGACCAATTCCACCAGCTTAAGAAAAAAACTGGAGAAAGAGGGCTCGATATTTCAAACCACCACCGATAGCGAGATAATTTTACATCTGATCGCTCACTCAAAAAAAGAAAAAATCGAGGAGAGTCTGGCTGATGCCCTTACCAAAGTGACTGGAGCTTATAGTCTGGTTTTCATTACCCCGGACTCAATTCTGGCAGCCAGAGACCCTTATGGCTGGAGGCCTTTAGCTTTAGGCAGGCTTAATGATGCCTGGGTAGTGGCTTCGGAAACCTGTGCCTTTGATATAATCGGTGCCAGATATCAAAGAGATGTTCAGCCGGGTGAAATCCTGTTGATAAATAAAAAAGGATTGAAATCATTTTACACCTCGAAAAAGGTCAAGCACGCCTTCTGCATTTTCGAGTTTATTTATTTTGCCAGACCCGATAGTATGATCTTCGGAGAAAACGTGGACAAGGTACGAAGAAGGCTGGGGCACCAGTTAGCCAAAGAAAAGCCGGCAGATGCAGATATCGTCATAGCAGTTCCGGATTCAAGCAACACCCACACCCTGGGGTATTCCGAGCAGTCCGGTATAAAGTTCGAGGTTGGAATGATCCGCAACCATTATATCGGCAGAACTTTTATCCATCCGGAACAGAAGATCAGGGATTTGGATGCAAGGATTAAGTATAATCCGGTTAAAGGGGTTTTAAAAGGTAAAAAGATCGTGATAGTGGATGATTCCATAGTCAGGGGAACTACCAGCAGAAAATTGGTAGGTATGTTGAGAAATGCAGGAACAAAGGAGGTTCACTTCAGGGTAAGCTCCCCGCCAATTATCAGTCCCTGTTTTTACGGGATAGATATGCCTACCAAAGAGGAGTTAATAGCTTCAACCAAATCAGTAGAGCAGATCAGAAGATATCTGGGGGTCGATTCCCTGGGTTACCTTTCAATTGAAGGGATGCTCTCCATGCCTTCACTTCCCAGGGAGAACTTCTGCGTAGCCTGTTTTTCTGGAAAATACCCTTCAAAAATAGAAAACGATATCGGGAAATTTGCGCTGGAATTAAAGTAAAATATCATCGATAGTTGCGATATCAGGATTTTCCTCCAGACATAAAAACGAAGCTGTCAGGTGGTAACACCTGACAGCACAAGATAAATTTAATTTTCAGCTAATAGTTATGAGGATACTTATAACACAGTGGTGGTTTGGGACCGCCTTTAAAAAGATAACTGATTAAATAGACAATATCCGAGATTGTGGTTTCTCCATCACAATTCGCATCTCCTATTTCCATCACCGGAACAGGCGGTGGCCCTGATTTAAACAGATGATTTATTAGATAAACTTGATCTGAGGCAGTAATAGTTTTATCATTATTTACATCCCCACGACTGATAGCTAAAAGCGCCCTGAAGGCATTTAATCTGCCATAACCGTAACGCGGTCCTTTCCAGGTAGTATCCTCCCCACTACGAAGACAGTATCCTCTGCTGAGTTTTCAATTATCTTTTTCACCTGCATGCTGTAAAGAGGACTTCCCGGATAAAGCCTCCACCACTGAGCTTTGATCAAAGCCGCAGTTGCCGCTACCTGAGGACAGGCCGCAGAAGTGCCACCAAATTTACCGGTATAATTCTGATTGCCATTAGCATCTAAGGAATCTGTCATAATTGGGTTATATCCTCTTTCTCCCATTAGATCTATTGTGTAGATATCACCTTGTAGCTGAGTTGTTAACGCTGTTTTACCACTGGGAGCAACAAGGTCTAAAGCAGACCCTCCGTTACTATAAGACCAGATTCCATCAATACTGTCAGAAGCTCCTACAGCGATAACTGAATCTAAATAAGCTGGAAAAGTAACACAATTTAAAGAACCGTTACCGGATGAGAATATAACCACACCTCCTTCTGGATTTGAAGGTTTTGAACGAGCAAAGTAGTTAATTGCTTGTGTTACAACATCATAGTATTCGGTGCAATCTCCAGAAAAACTCCTGAAAGTCCAGCTGTTACTAACTATCTTTGCACCAAGGGCAGATGCCATGTAAAAAGCTCTAGCAATGATATCAGTGGTGTTGTATTGAGGACCTGGATAATAATCGTCTGTCCAGATCTTAATAGGCACAATCTGGCAAAGGGGTGCCAAGCCAGATATCCCAATGAAATTATTCTGAGTAGCAGCTATTAAACCAGCACAGGCCTCGCCATGTGCAGACCAGGGTTGATTTCCCGGTGTGGGGTCCCAGTCCTCTACTGCATGCCAAGGGTTAGCCCCAGCAACATCATATCCTTGAGCTAAAGTCCCAAGATCTTCATGCGGTTCAAAACCCGTATCTAATACTGCAACTTTTAAAGTGGTATCACCTTTGCAAATCTCCCAGGCTAAAGATGCGTCAACATCAGCATCTATTTTACCCTGAATCTGTCCGGTGTTCTCATAGCTCCACTGATACTGGAAAAAAGAATCATTGGGGATGTATGAGTGTAACTCAACTTCTACTACAAAATCCGGATGTGAATAATCTATAGAGAGGTTTTCGTAGTATTGGTTTGCTGTTACTAAAACATCTTTATCAACAGCCCCTGTGAGTTTTAAAATGAAGAGATTTTGAACGTCAGTGCTAAGTGAATCTAATATTATTACTCCATGCTGAGCGTTCAAACTATCTATATATGAACGGGAAACAGAAGGAGAGAATTGAGTTATAAATCGATCAGTCACATATGTACTGTTGAGCTTTCTGTTAGATAAACTGGGTTTGCATTTGATACTTCTTGCCTTGACCTCAATCTCTGGATTAAGGCTTCAATATCATTTCCAGGTAAAACATAAAGAACATAAAATTC
>JAOUFL010000060.1 GCA_029858245.1 Candidatus Zixiibacteriota bacterium | reverse complement strand
CGAAATGGATGGGTTAGAGGTTTGTAAAGAATTAAGGTCAACTCCTAAGACTACACTTGTTCCTATAATAATGCTCACTGCCAGAGTAGAGGAAACGGATAAAATAGTCGGTCTGGAACTGGGTGCGGATGATTATATGACCAAGCCATTCAGTCCCAAAGAGCTGGTTGCCAGGGTCAAAGCCCTGCTCAGAAGACTGGAAAGAAAACCTGAGAAGGAAAAGGCTTATAGATACGGAAAGCTGATTTTGGATTTAACCAAGCACGAGGTGAGCTACGATAATCGACCAGTAGAGCTGACCTCCAAGGAATTCGACCTTTTGGAATGTCTCCTGCGAAACAAAGGCAGGGTCTTAAGCCGGGATTATCTGATGGACCAGGTCTGGGGGTACGATTATTACGGGGGGATGCGCACGGTTGACGTTCATATCAGAAGACTTCGGGGTAAACTTCCTGCCTTATCCAAAGACATTCAAACCGTAAAAAATTTAGGCTATAAATTAAAAGAATCTCCTTAATAAGATTATTCGGATGAAACTCAAACCCAAACTTTTTCTCACTTATCTGCTGATAAGTTTTTTGAGCCTTATACTGGCAGGGGTATTGATATCCTCGTCCGAAAGAAAGCGCTCCCTGATCCGGCTGGAGAAGTATATGTTTTCCCAGGTTCAGTTGCTCTCCAGTATTTACTCCGGAGTTCTAACAGACAGCTTGAGTCCGGATAAGATAGACAGCCTGACAGATGAGCTAAGCCACAAAATCGATGGCAGGATAACCATAATAGACCAAACCGGAAGGGTGTTGGGTGATACGGACAAAAGAGGGCAGGACCTTTTGAATATGGAAAATCACAGAGAGAGACCAGAGGTGGCTCAAGCTTTTGAAGGTAATGTGGGCAAAAGCGTCCGCTACAGTGCCACTCTGAAGATGGATATGCTTTATATGGCTTATCCTGTCAAGTTTCAGGGCAGTATTATCGGTGTGGCTCGTTTAGCACTGCATCTAACTGAGCTGAAAAATCTGCAGAGCAGTATAGTCAAAATCGTTGTCCTGGGGCTTCTGGTTGCCTTTGTCTTTTCCTTGGTCTTAACTTATGGATTTTCCAGCAAGGTAACCAGACCCCTGCGCCAGATGATGAGGATAGGTGAAAAGATGTCCAAATGGGATTTCAGCCAAAAAGTAAAGATCAAAACCAAAGACGAGATAGGAGAGCTGGGAGAGATTATAAACCAGATGTCAGCTGAGCTTTCCCTAAAGATTTCCCAGATAACCCAGGATAAGTCTCAGCTGCAATCGATACTTTCCAATATGGTGGAAGGGGTACTGGCTGTGGATTCCTCCGGTAAAGTCCTCTTTTTCAACTCTGCCTTAAGCCAGGCCTTTGATCTGTACACCTCTTTTTACGGAAGGCCTTATTATGAGGTAATCCGCAGTCATGAATTGAACGAGTTTATCAAAGAGATACTTTCCGCCAGAGAGGAAAAAAGAAAAGAGATCACCTTCATCCATCCGATTGAAAAGGATTTCATGATACAGTCTGCTTTGGTGGAAAAACACAAGGGAAAAGATTTCTTTGCCCTTTTCGTTTTTCATGATGTCAGCGAGCTTAAAAAGACCGAAAGGGTTCGCAGGGATTTCGTGGCGAATGTCTCACATGAGCTGAGAACTCCCTTGACCTCCATCCAGGGTTTCGTGGAGGCTCTTAAGGACGGTGCCATAAATGATGAAGAGAAATCCAGGCGTTTCCTTTCCATCATCTCGCAGCATACCAAAAGGATGAACGAGATCATCTCGGACCTGCTCAAGCTTTCTCAGATAGAATCCAGGGACTTTGCCCTGAAGATCGAGCCTTTCCCAGTCAAAGAGTTTTTTGAGGAGGTTATCTTCTCACTTAAACCCTCAGCCGATAAAAAATCCCAGGTGATAGAGACCTCTCTGGACAATCAAAACCAGAAGGTCTCGGGTGACAGATACCGGATAAACCAGGCCTTGACCAACCTGCTGGACAATGCTGTAAAATACACAGCGGAAAAGGGGAGGATAAAACTCGAAAGCCGGGATAAGGGTGATTGCATAGAGATTGCAGTGTCGGACAGCGGAATAGGAATTCCCTTGAGCGATGTTCCCCGTATCTTCGAAAGATTTTACCGGGTGGATAAAAGCCGCTCCAAGGAATTAGGTGGAACCGGCCTGGGGCTTTCCATCGTAAAACACATAATCGAAGCACACGGCTCGAAAGTTGAGGTCAAAAGCCAGTTAGGCCAGGGGAGCGAATTCAGTTTCTGCTTAAGAAAAGCCTGATATTGTGTAGGGGTAAGTCACACCGTACCCCTATCAGCTTCTCTAAAAAATTGTTGATTTTATCCCCGATATCAAGTAGTACTTTTTTAACACAGACTTAACACCAGTTTAACACCTCCGAAATATTCTCAGGCGTATTTCTCAAAACGTTGAAAGGGATTATGGAATTTGTATTATCCAAAATCCAGAGGAGGTGATGAGATTTGAGAGTAAAAGGTTAAAGCTGAAAACTTATAATGACAAACCTGCAAAAAATTTTAATGGAGGAAAAGATGAAAATCAGAATTTTATTTTCGTTGCTACTTTTACCGCTCTACTTTAGTTCTGTCTTTGCTGCTGATACTAAAATCTCAGGCGAATCATACCCATTTTATCAGCTTGATTTAACCAATAACGGCAGTGGCAAGGGGTATAACAAATTCGACTTGGGCCGGGTCTATGTGAACGTGACCAGCAAACTCTCTGATGAGGTCTCCATTCGGGTTACTATGGACGTGGATAAGATGGCAAATGAGCCCCGGGATTTCTATCTTAAATATGCCTATCTGGATTGGAATATCGAGAAATTCATTCCATACTCCACACTGAGATTCGGGCTTCAGTCCACCGGCTGGATCGGCTCTATGGAGAAGGTCTGGGGCAGAAGGTACGTGGCAAAGGTCCTTTTGGACCAGAATGGAATTCTCTCCTCTGCGGATTACGGTCTTTCCTACAACATCAATTTCCCCTCAGGCTATGGAAACGCTTCCCTGCTTTATTTGCAGGGACCAGGCTATAAGGGAAAAGAGGAAAACCGGTTTAAAGATATCTCCGCCTTTTTCTTCGTCCGGCCATTGGTCAAGTTGCCTGATTTTGCCGCCTGTATGCTGGGTGGGTATTATTATAAAGGCTATTCTGATAAAACGGATATCACCTCGGAGAATAATAAGGACAGATTAGCCGGGATGGCAACTTTTGCTTATGGCGGGATCTTCAAATTCACCACTGAATATTTCAAAGCCTGGGAGCGTATCGATCCGGGAGCATCGAAAGATACGGAGAAGGACGGTATTTCCCTTTTCGGGGAGATAAAATTCCCTATGGCAAAGACCTCATTCCTGAAAAAGATAGCACTGGTAGGAAGGTACGACCTTTACGATCCTGACAGCGACACAGAGAATGATGAGCAGAGATATATCCTCGCCGGGGTGGAATGGGAGGTCATAGAGGGGTTTAACCTTATGCCAAATTTCCAGAGGACGAAAACCGAAGGGGAAAAGACAAAGGATACGTTCATTTTAAATGCCCTGTTTAAGTTTTAAGAGTTAACCTGAATTTAACACAGATTTAACACGGATGAAACATTAAATGAATATCAATATTAAAAGGAGCTAAACAGTTATGAAAAAATTAACACTACTGATAATCGGATTAATTTTAACGAGCAGTTTTATCTTTGCCGCCAAAAACATAACACTTAAAGGCTCAGACACCCTTTTGATCCTGGGTCAGAAATGGGCGGAAATATATATGAAGAAAAATCCGGGAACGGTGATTCAGGTAACCGGCGGTGGAAGCGGAGTGGGTATAGCTGCATTGATCAACGGCACTACAGACATCGCACAAGCCTCCCGTCCTATGAAGGACAAGGAAAAAGAGAATGTGCTGGAGAAAAGAGGGGTAGGAGCTAATGAGATACCGGTTGCTCTGGACGGCATTACTGTGTATGTCAACGAGAAAAATCCAGTGGGAAAATTGACCTTTGCCCAGCTCAAGGATATCTTTCAGGCGAAGATCACCAACTGGAAGCAGGTTGGTGGAAAGGATTCCAGAATAATTCTCTATGGAAGAGAAAACAGCTCCGGCACGCATGTTTTCTTCAAAGAACATGTTCTGAACAACGAGGATTATGCGGTCTCGGTTCAACCCCTGCCAGGAACGGCCGCTATCGTGAATGCAGTAGCCCAGGATGAGAAGGGTATCGGTTACGGAGGAGTCGCTTATGCCAAAGGGGTAAAAGAGATTCTAATAGCAAAGGATGAAAAATCAGGCTACTATCCCCCGACTATGGAAAATATCATTTCCGGTAAATACCCCATAAGCAGGTACCTCTTCTGGTACACAGCAGGAACTCCAAAAGGAGAGGTGAAGAAATTAATTGACTGGATATTAAGCCCGGAGGGACAGAAGCTGGTAGAGGAAGCTGGATATTTCCCCCTTCCTAAAGAAAAAAGTAAATAAGTAAAGAGATAAATTGAGAGGTTAGCTGAAGGGGAAAAAACAAGAGAGTAGATTGATTTATATGAAAAATCGCACCACAGTCTTCCAAAAGGCAGAAAAGCAGGAACTTTCCCTGAGATATAAGCGCAGGGGCAGGGTAAAAGAATGGTTTATAGAAAAGTTCATTCTGCTTAACGCCACTCTGGCAATCGTAGCCATAATCCTGATCTTCGTCTTCGTGGGAAAAGAAGCCCTGCCGGTTTTCACCAGCCCGGAAGTTCAAAAAGAGGCAAACCTTGGTGAGTTTTTTCTGCCGCAGAAATATTCACCGGATAGCTCACCTAACATTATCTGGCAGCCGGTGTCGCAAAGACCCAAATACAGCGTTATCCCTCTGATAATAGGAACTCTAAAGGCCACTATCGTGGCTATGCTTTTTGCCATACCTTTAGCCGTAGCAGCCGCAATCTTTACCTCTGAGTTTGCACCTAACCGGCTGAAGGAGATAATCAAACCTGTCATAGAGCTTTTAGCCGGGATTCCCTCAGTGGTTCTGGGATTTTTTGCCCTGATAGTCATGGCAAGTTTTCTGCAGAGCGTATTTGATTTCACCTTTCGACTTAATGCTATAAACGCAGGGATTGCTTTAGGATTGGCAGTCATACCAATAATCTATACCGTCTCCGAGGATTCATTAAATGCAGTACCCAAACAATACAGGGAAGCATCCTTAGCCCTGGGAGCTACCCGCTGGCAGACAGCCATAAAAGTTGCTCTACCTGCCGCACTGCCGGGAATCTTTGCCGGCATAGTTTTAGGATTCGGTCGTGCTGTAGGGGAGACCATGATAGTCCTGATGGCTTCCGGCAATGCGGCAATAGTCTCCTGGAATTTCGGCGAATCCATAAGAACCCTTTCTGCTACCATTGCGGCGGAGTTAGGCGAAGTGGTATTCGGGAGCCCGCACTATCATGCTCTTTTCTTTTTAGGTGCACTCCTTTTTGTCGTTACCTTTATAATAAACTTTTCTGGTGCTTTATATGTGGAGAAACTTAAAGCCAAACTAACCGGAGCTAAAAGATAGGGATCATAAGAATGTCCAGGAGTTTCAGTAAAATACAGGGATACACCTTCAGCGGGCTGACTCTCTTAGCCAGCCTGGTAATCGTGGCTATGTTAGGAGTTATCGTCTGGAATATCTTTATCAATGGCTACGGAACTCTCTCCTGGGGATTTTTTACTAGAGCACCGGAGCAGGGGATGACTGCCGGAGGAATCTTCCCGGCTATCTTCGGGACTGTGGCGCTGGTCATTTTAATGACCATAGCAGTTGTTCCTCTGGGAGTTCTGACTGCAGTCTATCTGCACGAATATGCCAAACCGGATTCTGTAATAGCCCGTCTGGTAAGAGCAGCAGTGGGAAACTTGGCAGGAGTTCCCTCCATTGTGTTCGGCTTGTTCGGGCTCGGCTTTTTCGTCCATTTCGTCGGTGGAGGAATCGATAAACTTTTTTATCCGGGTGAGGTTGCCTGGGGTCAGCCTGCTATAATCTGGGCTGCGTTGACCTTAGCTGTCTTGACCCTTCCGGTGGTGATAGTCTCCACTGAGGAGGCTTTAAGGGCAGTTCCCAATGAATATAGAGAAGCCAGTTACGCCTTGGGCGGGAGCAAGTGGCTGACTATTCGTAAAATCGTTTTGCCCCATTCTGTTCCGGGAATTCTAACCGGAGCAATTCTGGCAGTCGGCAGAGGAGCAGGGGAGGTTGCACCGATAATGTTCACTGGAGCAGCATACTTTCTTCCCTATCTGCCTTCCAAGTTGAATGACCAGTTTATGGAATTAGGTTACCATATATTCGTGATGTCCACTCAATCCCCGGACGTGGAGAAAACCAAACCCATACTTTACGGCACGGTTCTGGTACTTTTGATTTTGACTTTTATTCTTAATTTATTGGCTATTCTTATTCGTAGCAAGATAAGAACCGCCCAGAGGAGAGCCCGTTAAATTTTCTTAAGCGAGCATATAAATAATATGCAAAGGGATGGAAATCAAAAAGAGCTAAAGTTATCCGGGTCAGATATAACTAAAGATCGGCATAATCGTGTTTTAAAAGACAAAGAGGAGATTGTTCCTTCAGTGGAGAAGGAAGCTTCCAGCCGCAAATTGAAGATGGAAACACAGAACCTGAATTTCTATTACGGCACTGCTCAGGCATTGAAAAACGTGAATCTTCCTATAAGAGAAAACCATATCACTGCACTTATCGGGCCGTCCGGATGCGGAAAATCAACCTTCATTCGCACTTTGAACCGGATGAACGACATCATCCCCGGCATCAGGATAGAAGGGAAGGTGCTTTTGGATGGAATCGATATTTACCGAGAGGATATAGACCTGTCTGCACTGCGTCGAAAAGTAGGGATGGTTTTCCAGAAATCGAATCCATTCCCCAAGTCTATTTTCGAGAACGTGGCTTACGGTTTAAGGATCGGGGGAGTCAAGAATAAAAATATCCTGGAGGAAGTGGTGGAAAAGGCTTTGAAGGATGCGGCTTTATGGGAAGAGGTCAAGGATAAGCTTCATACTTCATCCCTGGATATCTCCGGCGGACAGCAGCAAAGGGTCTGTATCGCCAGGGCATTAGCCATAGAGCCGGAAGTAATTTTGATGGACGAACCAGCATCAGCCTTAGACCCTATCTCTACCGGTAAGATAGAGGAACTGATCCTGGATTTGAAAAGAGATTATACAATTGTGATCGTAACCCATAATATGCAGCAGTCAGCCCGTATTTCGGATTACACCGGTTTTTTCCTTCTGGGAGAGCTGGTGGAGTTTGACCAAACCTCGAAGATCTTCACCAATCCAAAGGACAGAAGAACCGAGGATTACGTAACCGGGCGCTTTGGATAATGATAGGAGAAAGGGGAAAAGATGACACCTCAAAGACATCTGGATGAAGAATTAGGACTGCTTAAGGAAAAGTTGTTCACAATGGCGAGCTTAGCTGAAACGATGATCCACAAAGCGATTAGATCTCTGGTGGAAAGAGATGAGACCTTGTTCCAGGTAGTCGAGGAACAGGAGAAAAAGGTAAATCATCTGGAAATAGAGATTGATGAACTCTGTTTGAAACTCTTAGCTTTAAAACAACCTATGGCAACGGATTTAAGATTTATCACTTCAGCTATGAAAATAAATAGCGAGCTGGAGAGGATTGGTGATCTGGCAGTGAATATCACTCAGCGAGTAGCAGTCTTGATAAAACAGCCACAGCTTAAACCATTAATCGATATCCCGAGGATGGCAGAGTTGACCCAGAAAATGGTCAAGGATAGTCTGGATGCTTTTATTCAAAAAGATGCTGATTTAGCACGTTCTGTTTTAACTCGTGATGATGAAGTTGATGGCTTAAAAGGTCAGATTTTTAGGGAGCTTCTTACCTTTATGTTAAGTGACCAATCCACCATACCACGATCTTTAGAATTAATATTAGTTTCCAGACACTTAGAAAGAATAGGAGACCATGCCACCAATATAGCTGAGGATGTTGTCTATCTGGTGCTGGGTAAAGATATCAGACATCACATAGAAACAGAACGGAATAAATAAATTCCTTAAAATAGTTTTGAATGCGGGGTTGAAAATGTCAAAAAAACTGAGTTTTTTCAAGCGGAGAGGTACTGTTTGGGAAACTCCGTTTATTTCAAACCCTCTTTTTTCTTTTGACATTTCTTATATCCTGATATATCATTATTAATAGATTGAGATGGATTCCTAGGAGGAAATGGAATGATAGGTAAAACCATTTCTCACTATAAAATTCTGAATAAATTAGGTGAGGGTGGGATGGGTGTGGTCTATAAAGCTCAGGATATACAACTTCAGCGTCCTGTGGCTTTAAAATTTTTACCGCCTCATATCGCAGATAGTCCAGAGGAGAAAGCCCGTTTTATCCGGGAAGCACAGTCTGCCTCATCCTTGAATCATCCTAATGTTACCACTATCTACGGGATCGAGGATACTCCGGAAGGGGTATTCATTGTTATGGAATATGTCGAGGGGAAAACCTTAAGACAGATAATTGAGGAAAAGCCTTTTTCTATAAAGAAAACGCTGGAGATAGGCATTCAAATATGTGAGGGCTTGGCTGCGGCTCATGAAAAAGGTATTGTACACCGTGACATCAAATCTGCCAATATTATGCTTACCTCCAGGGGTCAGGTTAAGATAATGGACTTCGGTCTGGCAAAAATAAGTGGAGCAGATCAGCTTACCGAAACCAGTTCTACCTTAGGGACTACTGCTTATATGTCTCCTGAACAAGCCTCAGGTGAAGAGACTGACCAGCGATCAGATATTTTTTCTTTCGGGGTAGTTTTATATGAGCTCTTGACCGACCAGTTACCATTCGGTGGAGAGCATTCTGCAGCTATAATCTATTCCCTATTAAATGAGGAACCCCAACCAATATCCCAGATTAACAATAGGATCACTCCAGAGTTTGAGAGAATTGTAAGTAAAGCCTTAGCCAAGAATAAGGAAGAAAGGTACCAGCATATAGATGATCTCTTGGCAGACCTAAGAAGAGAGAAGAAAAGTTTAGACTACACCAGGACCATCCAGATTCCGCATGGAGCTGCAATACCTAAACCTAAGAGGAAACTTTTACCCTTTTTGATTCCAGCTTCATTAGTATTTATCCTGGTATTGTTTTTCTTAATTCTTAATCCTTTTAAAGTTGAGATAGGTACGCAAAAAGGGGCAGTAGCTGAGGAGAACACCTTAGCCATAATGTATTTTGAGAACCTGAAAGACAAAGAGGATAAAGCAAAAATCGGAGAGATGGTCTCTGAGCTTTTGATCACCGATCTGTCAGAATCTCAATATATGAGAGTGGTTTCCAGCCAGAGGCTATATGATATCTTTAAGCTGATGGGGAGGGAGGGGGTAAAAGTTATAGATAAAACAGTTGCTTCAGAAGTAGCCAGGAGAGCCCAGGCAAAATATATGCTTCTGGGCAAGATACTTTCGACTGAGCCTGAACTGCTTATCACCTCTCAATTAGTGGATGTGGAGAGCGGAAACGTTGTAGCCTCCCAGAGAATTTCTGGACCTGATGGGGTGAACATTTTCACTCTGGTAGATAGCCTTTCCGGTGAGATAAAAAAAGATTTAATGCTACCCCTGCTGGCCAAGAAAGAGGAAGAAAAGCCGATTGCAGATATAACCACTCATTCTCCTGAAGCATTAAAGCTCTACTTAGAAGGGAATGAGCTTAGTAATAAACTTTATATGAAAGAGGCTGCAGAGAGATTTGAAAAAGCCGTAACCATAGATACCACCTTTGCCAGTGCCTATTTGAGATTGGCTGTTTGCTACTCTTCCCTTCAAGAAGGAGTGAAGGCAAGAGCTTTTGCGGAAACAGCTTTTAAATTATCAGACAGAGTATCGAGAAAAGAGAAATTCCTGATCGAGGCTTATTATTTTATGTTCCAGGCCAAATCTCAGGAAGCAAAAAAAGTCCTTGAGCAGATGGTTGAGCTTTATCCGGATGAGAAGATAGCTTATGAAAATTTAGCTCAGGTGAATTTCACCATGAATAATCTTGAAGAAGCTATTGCCGGATACGGCAAAGTAATAGAGCTCGACTCGTTGAGTAAGGGGGCATATAATATGCTTGCTTATACCTACGATAAAGCTGATCGCTACGACGAAGCCATCAGAACGATAAATAAGTATATAGAGATTGCTCCAGATGAGGCTAACCCCTATGACAGCAGGGGGGACATCTATGCCCATCACAATGAAGTGAATGAAGCCATAGAATCCTATAATAAAGCTCTGGAGAAAAAGCCTGATTTCGAAGCCAGTATAGAGAAATTGGGGTTGATGTATCTTTATAAGAGGGAATATGATAAAGCCGAGAGCTATTTTCAAAAATATGGGGATATGGGTACAAAAACAGCAAGGTCAATTTCTCGTGCTGATCTTGTCCTGGTTCCCCTGTATCAGGGTAAATATAATAGAGCATTAAAGCTCTTAGATCAGGGAATCATAGCAGATGATTTAGATGGGCTAAAGATGCAGCAGGCTGAAAAATATTTGCAGAAAGCTTTAATATATATGGACAAAAAGGATTTTGAAAAATCTCTTCAAGCCGGCAAAAAGATAATCGAGATTATAAAAGGAACTTATCCTGAGAACCTTTTTCAAGCTGAAGCATTTTATGGAATTCTATTAGTAGCGTCTGGGAAATTAGACAGCGCTTTAGAAATATCAAATAAACTCAAAAGTGAGATTACGGATAAATCCCAGGCTGAGAAATCTAACTGGTATATATTGGAATATATGATAAAATACCAACAGAAGCAGATTGAGCAGGCTCTGGAGATAGCAAAGCTGGATGAGAAAAACTATGATATCATCTTCC
>JAOUFL010000260.1 GCA_029858245.1 Candidatus Zixiibacteriota bacterium | reverse complement strand
TAACCATTCAGTCTCATAACCCTGCATCCGTTTCCAGCGAATTAAAATGTCCTGAAGAGTGTTATTCAATCCATGTCCTAAATGCAGGATATCGGTGACATTGGGAGGGGGGATGACCATACTATAAAAAGGTTTATGATCAGTTAGCTGGGGAGTAAATAATTTGCCCCTCATCCAGTAGGAATACCACTTATCCTCTACTGATTTGGGATTGTATTGTTTAGATAATCCAGCCATACCTGTTTCCTTTATCTTTCGATTTTAAATATAAATATTAATATAAACCATTTTCTTTGTCAAATGAAATTGGTGAAAAAATGTGAAATACAAGACATAAGAATTAAGATGGAAAGTGAGTATGCTGAATTATTTTTGCGGGGGCAATTCATGTATTGACTCTATAGTATAGTATTTAGTCAGGAGCGCAGGACTCCTGACCTGCTTTCTCAACCCGAGTCATAACCAATATTCCCGCCTTGCAGGCAGGGGGGATTGCGGGTTACTATAGCATACAATATTTATCATATTAATCTTCTTCAGTCTGTCATTTTAAATCCTTTTTAATTGACAGAAGAAAATTAGTTTGTTAAATTATTCACAAACAAAAGAAGTTTCTGTACTATGCAGGATTCTACGGAAACGTAATTTAAAGGAGTTTATATGTCTATTACCAAAGTCAAAATATCTAAAAGGGGAAAGGAGATGCCAGCATCTACTATAAGAAAACTCATCCCCTTATCAGATGAGGCAAAGAAAAGAGGAGTCAAGGTTTATCATCTGAATATAGGCCAGCCGGATATCCCCACACCAGTGGAGTTCTGGAATGCAATCAAGAGCTATCCCAATAAAGTCTTAGAGTATGGCAATTCCAAAGGGGATATCAGGCTAATTCATAGTCTGGTGGAGTATTATCAGCAAAGAAACATACTGGTTAAGCCAGAGAATATCCAGATTACCACCGGAGGAAGCGAGGCAATTATCTTCGCTTTGATCTGTATAACTGACATAGGCGAGGAGGTTATAGTTTTTGAGCCTTTTTATACAAATTACAATAGTTTTGCCCGTATGGCAGATATAAATCTGGTACCAATTCAAACCAAAGCGGAAAACGGTTTTCACTTACCGGATAAAAAGATGATTGAGAAAAAGATAAGCTTAAAAACCAGAGGAATTTTACTCGCTTCACCCAATAATCCTACAGGCACGGTTTATACCAGAGAGGAAATGGAAAGTATAGTAGAGCTGGCTAAAAAGCATAATCTGTTTGTGCTCTCGGATGAGGTTTACAGGGAGTTCATCTATGAAGGGGTACATACCAGCATCATGCATATAGAGGGTATTGAGGATAGAGCCATACTGCTGGACTCGATCTCCAAAAGGTTCAGTGCCTGTGGCGCTCGAATAGGTTGCCTGGTATGTAAGAATAAAGAGATTACAGATACTGCTTTAAAACTGGGTCAATCCAGACTATGCTCTCCCTCAATCGAGCAGTATGGTGCTATATCAGCATTGAAACTTCCTGAGGATTACTTCTTAGCTATGGCAGATGAATATAAAAGGAGAAGGGATACCTGTTATGAAGAGCTGATGAAGATTCCAGGAGTGGTCTGCAGAAAACCCTCTGGTGCTTTTTATATAATGGCTAAGCTTCCGGTAAAAGATATTGAGGATTTCGCCAGATGGATGCTATCTGATTTCTCCCACAATGGTGCTACTACTATGGTTGCTCCTGGTCCGGGATTTTATGCTACACCAGGTATGGGAAAGGATGAAGCCCGAATCGCCTATGTTCTGAATGTAGAGGATTTAAAAAAAGCAATGAAGATTTTAGCTAAAGGGGTTGAGGAGTATAATAAAGTCAAAGGTTAATTTTCAGAGGAGTTCAAGGGAAACTAATTACATAGGGATGGAGCTTGTTTCCACCATTACTCTAAGAGTGGAGATAAACTACCCCATAAATATTAGTTAAAAGATGAAAAAGAAATTTAACATAGGTGTGGATATAGGGGGGACTAATATTAAGTTCGGGATAGTCTCCTCCTCGGGAAAAGTCCTTAAAAGCGGAATAGTCTCTTCAGGTAAAACCAAAGGCAGAAAAGGGATTTTAAAAAATTTAAGGGTAGCAATTGACTCCTTACTTCTTTTTGCCAGAGAAAAAAAAATTAAGATAGGTCACATCGGAATTGGCGTTCCGGGAACAGTCGACCTGTTTAAGGGGAAAATAATCGGAAGACCACCGAATCTACCTTCCCTAAAAGATTTTCACTTGAGTGGATATCTTCAGAAATATTTCAAAAAACCTATTTTTGTAGATAATGATGCCAACGTAATGGCTTTAGCCGAATTTAAATACGGCTCAGCCAGAAGATATAAGAATTGTCTCTGTGTAACCTTAGGAACAGGTATAGGAAGCGGCATAATTTTAGATGGAAAGCTTTTTCGCGGCTCTTCTTATGCCGGGCCAGAATTCGGGCATACAGTAATCTGCTTTCATGGGGTAAAATGTAACTGTGGCAATTATGGCTGTGTGGAAATGTATGCCTCTGAACCTGCTATGTTGAAAAGGGCAAAGGAGCTTTTGAAGGAAAATCGAGGTTCAATTCTTCATAAGCTGTCACAAGGTAATCT
>JAOUFL010000059.1 GCA_029858245.1 Candidatus Zixiibacteriota bacterium | reverse complement strand
CACCAGTAATCCGGGATCCACTGTGGGTGGGTGGTTGGCTCAGGGTGGTGCTGGAATCGGCTCCTTTGAGGCAGGCTGGTTTAAAGATAATGTGCTGAGTGCTAAAGTGGTTTTACCTGATGGTCTTATCAAAGAATTTGCTGGCTCAGGGTTGGATTTGATTGCCGATGCAGAGGGGATAACCGGTTTGATAAGTGAAGTGACTATAAAGGTTCAACCTTTAGAAGAATTAAGGTTTTTAGCCATCGGCTGTCCGGATGCTTTAGGCTTGCAGAATCTGGTTCAATCTATAATAGATGAGAAACTTCCTATCTGGTCTTTAATTTTCATAAATCCGCGTATGGCAGAGCTTAAAAACAGAGCACCTCTTATGGAACACTTGGGTCATCCAGTAGAAGAAAGGGTTTTGTTGCCAGCAGCTTACCTTATCACCCTTGCCTTCAGGGTTAAAGATGAGAATGAGGTAATGAATAAGTTGCCGGCGATTCTGAAAAAATGTGAGGCAGAGATTCTAAGTCAGAGGATTGCCGAGCATGAATGGAAGAACCGCTTTAAGCTGATGGTGGTAAAACGTCTTGGTCCAAGCCTGGTCCCGGCTGAAGTGGTAATCCCTCTTTCATCTCTGGCTAAGGTGATGGATGAAATTGAGAAAAAAGTAAACCAGCCTATAGTAAAGGAAGGTGTGGTAATCCGGGAAAGCCTTAATGGTCAGCCTGAAGTTGTTATCCTGGGATTTATCCCCAGCGATCAGCGTAAGTTCAATTATAATTTCGTCTTCAGTCTGGTCCTCACCATAATGAAGATTGCAGAAAAATATGGAGGAAGAGCTTATTCTACTGGTTTATACTTTGCCTCCAAAGCAGATAAAGTGCTGGGAAGGGAAAGGGTAAAAAAATTAGAGAGCTTTAAGAAAAAAATTGATCCTGAATTTATTCTCAATCCGGGTAAGGTTCTAAATAGTGGGTTAATGGGTCCAGCACTTAGTCTGGCAGGTTTTTTTGAGCCTTTGATACGTCCCTTTGGAAATTATGTTATCACCCAGATAGGCGAAAAGCCCAGCAGGGCTGTAAGGGGTATACCATCCGATGTTGCCTGGTATGCCTACAGCTGTTCCCAATGCGGTTACTGTATTGAGGAATGTGACCAGTTCTACGGTAGAGGCTGGGAAAGCCAGAGCCCCAGAGGTAAATGGTACTGGTTAAGGGAGTATATGGAGGGTAAAAAGAAATGGAGCCAGTTTATGGTAGATACAATAATAGTCTGCACTACCTGCGAGCTCTGTAACCTGCGTTGTTCTGCGGCACTTCCCATAGAACCCTCCTGGATGAAACTACGCGGAAAACTTATTGATGAAGATAAGAAAATGACTTTCCCGCCCTTTGAGATAATGGCAGAATCTTTAAGAAAAGAGGGGGATATCTGGGCAGGTTACAGAAAGAATCGTGCTGACTGGTTTCCGGATGATTTGAAGGAAAAACACGGACTGTCTCATAGAGCCAAAAATGTCTATTTTGCCGGCTGTACTGCCAGTTATGTGGAACATGATATCGGAATGGCAAGCGTTCGACTCCTGGATAAGGCCGGGATTGATTTCACCTTTTTGGGAGAGAAGGAGAACTGTTGTGGAACACCGATGTTAGCTGCTGGCAAATGGGAGCTGTTTGCAGATATAATGAAGAAAAACATTCAAGCGGTAAAGGAGTCTGGAGCAGATACCGTTATCTCCTCCTGCCCTGCCTGTGATATGATGTGGCGTCAGGTCTATCCTGTCTGGGCTAAAAAATTAGGAATGGAATACGGGATTGCCGCAAAGCATTACAGTGAACTGGTTGCAGAGAAGGTTAAATCAGGAGAATTTTCTTTTCCAGAAAGAAGTCAAAAACCAGTTACTGTTTCCTGGCATGATTCCTGTCATATAGGTAGGGTCTCAGGGGTATATGAACCACCCAGGGAGTTAATAAAAGCTATTCCCAATGTAAAGTTTGTGGAGATGAGTCATAACCGGGAAGAAGCACATTGCTGTGGAAGTGTGCTTACTCTGATAAAAGAACCACCAGTTGCAGCTGAGATCGGTAAGACAAGACTGGACGAGGCAATTGAAGCAGGTGCGGAGAAAGTCCTGGCACTTTGTCCCTGCTGTGAGTTTCAGTTCCGGGTTACAGTGGATAAGAAAAAATTACCTGTAGAGATTGTGGATTTAGCCCGATTCGCCTCCCAGGCATTAGGTTATGATTTTCCTGACCCTAATCCAGAGGTGCAGAAGCAATGGGCAGTTTTTGAGGGGATGATTTCCCTTATGACGCCAAAAGGATTTGCTGAGCTGATGGGAACTATGTGGCCCGAGCTTATTTCGGAAATGCCTTTTGGTATGGGTGCTATGATGAGGTTTATGGGTAAAATTCCAGGAGCGTTAAGTTTGATGAAGCCAATGTTCCCCATCCTTTTCCCCAGGCTTTTGCCAATGATGATACCCAAGGTGATGCCAGTGATGTTAGAGAGAGTAAAAGAGCGTATCCCTATGCCAGATTATATGGCAGAGCAGATGCCTGAGCTTATGCCCAAGGTGATGGATAATCTGATGCCGCATATGATTGAGGAAGTAGTTCCGTTGGTCACCCAGCCGATGATTGATTACTTGAGAGGTAAGAAGTAAGATGTAAGAAATAAGACAATTCACCTTTCCCCTCGTGGGAGAGAACTTCGACTTAAGCTCCCTTCGGTCTGAGCTCAGGGTCGAAGACAGCCGAGCGGTTGAGGAGAGGGGGAAAATCACCCTCCCTATTCTATTCCTTCCCGTCAAGGGAGGGGATTTTTTTGTAGCGGAGGTCTTCAGACCTCCATTTTTTATGGAACTCTAAAGAGTTCCGCTACACAAGAAAGAAAAACCAGAGCTTTTTAGTCCCTTAAAATAAAGATTATGGTTGATTTTTAGAAGCTCAGATGATAAATTAGAAATTTTAAAGTATTTTTTGATGTAATGAATTTAACACTAACCATATAAGGAGGTATAAATGATTGTCAGGCTTTCTAACGGGAAAGAGATTCCTCTGGAAATGCACAAGGTGAGGATTCTGCAGAAGACCTTTCTGGTACCGGTTGACCAGAGATTAAAAGTTATAGAGGAGGGTGGATATAACACCTTCTCATTGCGTACCCGGGATATTTTTCTGGATATGCTTACCGACAGCGGAACCAATGCGATGAGCGATAACCAGCTGGCAGCTATGATGGTCTCAGATGATGCCTATGCTGGATGTGAGAGTTTCTATAAGTTAACTTCTGCCATAAAAGACGTGTTAGGTTTTGAATATGTTCTGCCGGTTCATCAGGGCAGGGCAGCTGAGCATCTTCTGGCAAAGGTATTTGTGAAGCCGGGAGATGTGGTTCCGATGAACTATCATTTTACTTCTACCAGAGCCCATTTTGAACTGGCTGGAGGAAGGGTTTTAGAGATCTATACGGACGAGGCATTAAATACCCAGAGCACTAATCTTTTCAAAGGGAATTTAGATTTACAGAAGTTCAAAGATGTTATAAAGAAGTACGGGAGAGATAAGATATCCTTTATTCGGATGGAGGCAACCACTAATCTTTTAGGCGGGCAGCCTTTTTCTCTGCAGAATTTAAGAGAGGTCAAAAAGATCGCTGTTGATAATGGGATAATGTTGGTGTTCGATGGAAGTCTGATCTCGGAGAATGCTTATTTCATCAGGAAAAGGGAAAAGGGATATGAGAATAAATCTATTCAGGAGATTATCACGGAATTGATGAGCTACGTAGATATTTTCTACCTCTCTGGAAGAAAGAGCAGTTGTGTTAGGGGCGGATTCATCGCTACCAACAATAAGGAATATTTCGAGGCGCTGAAGCCCTGGCTTCCGGTTTATGAAGGGTTCTTGACCTATGGGGGTATGTCCACCAAGGAGATAGAGGCTATGGCAGTGGGTCTGAGGGAGATGACTGACTTAAATGTGGCTGGCAGTGCTGCAGAGTTTGTAAAATATTTTGCAGAAAGGTTAATAGATTACAAAATCCCGGTGGTAACCCCACCCGGAGGACTTGCCTGCCATGTGGATGCCAGGTTGTTTTTACCCCATGTTCCGTGGAATCAATATCCGGCTGGTGCTTTAGCCGCTGCAATTTATATTACCTCTGGAGTGAGAACTATGGAAAGGGGTACTATATCGGTTGATCGGGACCCAGACACAAAAGAAGAGATTGCTTCAGATTTGGAACTGGCGCGACTGGCAGTACCCAGAAGGGTTTACACTATGTCGCAGATCGAGTATGTGGTGGACAGGTTGTACTGGTTATATCAACACAAGGAGTTGGTGAAAGGATTAAAATTCGTAGAGGAGCCTCCGGTTTTAAGGTTCTTTTTTGGAAAGCTGACTCCTCTGGATAACTGGGGTGCTAAATTAGGTGAAGCTTTCAAAAAGGATTTTGGGCCGAATTATTAAAAGGTTTTTTTGTAGGGGCACAGCGTGCCATGCCCCTACATTGCCATATTTTTAACAGGTAGGTCAAGCATGTGTGTAGGACTGTTTGACAAAAACTGTTGTTGCTCGATTTATCGAGCCCAGGAAGGACAGAACAGTGTTCTGTCCCTACAAAAAACCAGAAGCCCAATGAATTGGGCAACTACAAAAGACAATGGTATCAGGAGGTAACTCCTGACACCACGAGAGAAGTTTTTTAGTTGGGGTAGGAATTTTGCAAAAAAAAACTATCTCTTAATTTCCGTCCGAGGGATATTTCGAAAAAAGCATATTCCTGCGCCAGTGGAGAAAAAAAGTTGCTATTTCAGAATTCACTTATAGTCGTGCATAAAAGGAATGCTTCGCAAAGTATGCCAGTTTGAAAGCATAAAGGAAGCATTTCTTTAAATTTAAGTGAGGTGGTAAAATTTACTTGAAGTAGATAATATATGAATTCAAGGAAAATGCCAGGATTAAAGATAGGTGAGCTTGAGGTTAAAATACCAATAATTCAAGGGGGAATGAGCGTGGGGATTTCTTTATCTGGGTTGGCTTCAGCCATGGCAAATGAAGGTGGTATTGGAGTTATTGGCTCCGCTGGCATTGGTATGCTTGAACCTGATTTTTACACAAATTTTAGAGAAGCGAACATAAGAGCTCTAAAGAAAGAAATAAGAAAAGCAAAAGAAATGACAGATGGGATTATTGGAGTAAATATAATGGTGGCTCTTTCAGATTTTGATGATCTTGCGCTGGTGGCTGTAGATGAAGGAGCAGATTTAATTTTCCTTGGTGCAGGACTTCCCTTAAGGAATCCGAAAACATTACCACTGGATAGATTAAGAAAGTTTTCAACCAAAGTTGTTCCTATAATATCTTCTGTGAGAGCTGCTAAAATTATATTTCGACATTGGGCGAAAACATACAACCATGTCCCCGATGCTGTAGTTGTAGAGGGGCCTTTAGCTGGCGGGCATCTCGGTTTTAAGAAAGAGCAGATTGGTCATCCTGATTATGCACTGGAGAAGATATTAATAGAAGTTATTTCTGCAGTAAAACTCTTTGAGGAACAATTTAATAAACATATTCCAGTAATTGCAGCAGGAGGCATATTTACAGGAGCAGATATTTATAAATTCATGCAGTTGGGAGCTCAGGGGGTGCAGATGGCAACCAGGTTTGTTGCAACTCACGAGTGCGATGCCTCCATAAAATTCAAAGAGATTTATGTAAAGTGTAAAAAAGAGGATCTTGTCATAATTAACAGCCCTGTAGGATTGCCAGGGAGAGCGATAAGAAATCAATTTCTTGAAGATGTTTCTAACGGGAACAGAAAACCATTTAAATGCCCCTGGAAATGCTTGAAAACTTGTGAATTTATAGAAGCGCCTTACTGCATTGCTCTCGCACTAACCAATGCCAAGAACGGAAAGATTGAAGAAGGATTTGCCTTTGCAGGATCAAATGCATATCGCGTAGATAAAATCGTCTCTGTTAAAAAACTCATTGAAACTTTATTGGAAGAATATGAAAGGGCAGTATCTGAATAAGTTGCTGCGGTTAACACAGCAATGTCCTGTCCCAACAGATACAATTTAGCGGCCCTAATCCCGCTTACTGCGGGACAAGCAGGAGCGCACTACGAAAGATTACGAAAATTAATATTTCAAATTTTAATTAGTAATTCATAAATTGATAGAGTTGGGTTGTGAAAATCATTGTAGATTTTAATTAAGAGGTGAAGATATGGCAGTGAAAAAGGATGAAAAATCAGAGCTTCTGGCTGAAGTGATTCTGGCTCTGGAGAAAATTGAGGGTTGTAAGGAGTTTATCTCTCTTATTCCAGAAGTTAGGGTGAATTTAGTTTATGCCAGGGAAAATCCAAAAACTCCAGAGGATGTTTTAGCAATTGATGGCAGGATAACTGTGGTGAATGGTATGCCTTATGCCTCTGGCAGACCAAAGTTCGGTGCCTCCAGCCATATGGCAAGGCTTATCATAGAGTTGAATAAATTCGACCGTTCCATAAGGGCAGGGATAAATTTTGCTTCCAACCCTCCTCTGATGAAGTGGTTAAAAAATTACTGCGAGTTAAAAGGGTGGGTCTTCGGTGTGATCGACCGTGAGAAAGAACCAGTAGAAGTAATAGAAAAAGAGGGGGCGTCTATGCCCTGGAAGATAGCTCACCTGGTTAAATCATGCAGAGGTAAAGCACCTAAGATATTCTACGAGACAGAAGCTTTAGGGAAAGAACCTTTATCAATGCTGGTGGGGAAAGATCCAGTGGAGATAGCAGAACAGATTTGTGAGATTGCCAGATCATATGCTCAAAGCTTTCAATCTCGGCACAAAATCGGAAAGATTGACCTGGAAAGTTTTGAACAGTTTATCTTAAAGAGACTGGGCAAAAAAGATAAAAATGTTTTAGTTCCTCCTTTAACCGGGGTGGATGCCACGGTTATCGATATAGGCGATGATAAGGTGCTTGTAGTTGCAGAGGATCCAATTTTCACCATACCCGGACAGTCTCTGGAGATGTTTGGCTGGTATACGGTGAATATCGGGGCAAGTGACGTAGCAGTAATGGGAGTTAAGCCGAAATATATGACCTATACTCTCTTAATGCCTCCCCAGACCAGTGATGAGGATTTCAGAACTATTGTGAATTCTATTCATAAAACTGCACTCGAGCTGGAGATCACCATAGTTGGAGGGCATACCGGATATTATCCAGTAGGTGCAGTCCCGCTAATAGGAGGAATAACTGTATTTTCCATTGCAGAAAAGGATAAATATGTTACACCGCTTGGAGCCAAACCAGGGGATGATGTGCTCCTGACCAAAGGACCAGCTATAGAGACAGTGGGGATACTCTCCTTTCTGTATGAGAAAATGTTAAAGGAGAAGTATCCTTCCCATCTTGTGGAAAAAGCAAAATCGCTTTGCAAGCAGATGACCGTGGTTGAGGATTGTCTGACTGCAATGGAGGCAGGTGGGGTTACCTCGATGCACGATGCTACGGAAGGTGGAGTAATTGGTGGACTTTTTGAGATAGCCAATGCCAGTAAAGTGGGAATGGAGGTGGATGAGAAATTATTTATTTACCCTGAGGAAGTGAAATTCGTCTGCGAGGAATTAAAGATTGATCCGATAGCAGCAATTGCTGAAGGTTCTCTTCTACTCACGGTTAAACCCACGCACTCTGGAAAAGTTATCAAAAAGCTGAAAGAGGCAGGGATAAAAGCATCAATCATAGGAAAAGTCCTTAAAGACAGGAAGAAGAGAATTATGAAAAGGCTGGATGGTAAGACCGTGACTTTAGCTATACCCGAACAGGATCCGTTCTGGCCTGCTTTTTTCAAAGGGTTAGAACAAAATCAGGGTTAAAAAGTTCAAAAGTTCAAGGTAAAAAGATGTTATGAAAATCAGATGGGCGAACCGTAGATGATCAAGTACAAAATTAATGACACAGTTATTTCTGAAGAACTCGATTCCTTTTTTCAAGGATGGAAATCCCCTCCTTCAAAAAAAAACAGAAGTAAGCTTCTAATTGGCTCTGATTTAATTATAACTGTTAGAGAAAATGGCAAATTAGTCGGCTTTCTCACAGCCATCTCAGATGAGGTAATGCATGTTTTTATCACCTTAGTTGAGGTTCTGGAGCCTTATCAAGGGAAGGGGATTGACAGAGCTCTTTTAGCGCGAGCTATCTCTCACTTTAAAGGTTATTATGATATTGTCCTGATAACCGACCCGGACAAAGGGGGATTCTATAAAAAAATAGGTTTTGAGGAAATCTACGGAATGCATATTAGGGATTTCAGCTATGGTAAATAAACTGGAAAAGAGGGATAAATTTAAGCCCTTTCATTTATAACGATTCAAAATAGATTGAAATTGAGTCGGGCGTAAAGAATACTATCAAGGAAAAAGGTGAGAGATGACAAAGGATGGAGAAGCAGAATTACAAGAGAGAAAAGCTTGGTTGAACAATTTGACCAGACATGTGAAGCTAGACAAAATAATTGAATTTGGCTGTGGTAGTGGTTTTGTCCTGGAAATTTTATCCAGGAAATTCGGTCAGAGCATTATAGTTGGGATAGATAAATCCCGAGAAAGGCTGGAAAAAGTAGTTGAAAAAAAGCTTAAAAATGTAATTCCCTTACAGGTAGATATAGCAAAAAATATATTCCCGCAAAAAACCTTTGACACTGCTCTTTTCGTGGAGAGCCTACATGAAGTTTTCTCCTATCAGGGAAAACGAAAAGTGGAGGACTTACTCCTTATGGCTTATCAGGTTTTAAAGGATAAAGGAATACTAATTATCCAGGATTTCCTAAAGCCGGCATCAAAATTGGTGGAGATGGGGTTTAAAAATGAAAAGACCAGAAGAAAGTTTCAAAGATTTGCCAGAGATTTTCAGTCGAGAAAGATCAGATTTCGAAAGACTGAGGATGGAGTAAAACTGGACCTGGCAGATGCTATTGAGTTCATAAGCAAATACAGCTTCAAGGGTAAGGAGTGGAAGGAGGAGATGGGGGAGACCCATTTTTTCTTTACCCTGGAGGAATATAAAAAAGTAGCTAAAAAAAACGGGTTTATAATAAAAGGCTTAAAAAAGTTGTCGAGGGGTGAGAAATGGTGGGTGGAAATCAGAAAAGATGTTGATTTTAAATTCGAGCCTGAATATGCTCGGATTCAATTGGTTCTGATAAAGAGAGAAACGTAGCGTCGGGCATAAAGACCGACGCTACGTTAAGAAAACAAGCTTTTATGAGAATCGCTTTCATAATCTATGAAGGGATAACAGCCTTGGATTTTATCGGAGCGTATGACCCTTTGACCCGGCTTAAGAGTATGGGTTTCTTAAAAGACCTGAAATGGGATATCTGTTCGTATACCAGAAAAGTCAAAGACAACACCGGTCTTGTTTTCATGCCCACCAAGGTTAACAAATCCCTCAAAAGTTATGATATGGTGGTATTGCCAGGTGGATTTGGCTCCAGGAAATTAGCCAAGAATAAAGGTTTTATCAGGTGGCTCAAAACCGCAGAAGATTGTAAATTTAAAGTCTCGGTCTGCACAGGTGCATTACTTCTGGGTGCTGCTGGATTCCTAAAAGGCAGAAAAGCGACTACCCATCCTGGAGCTTTTAAGGAGCTGAAGGGGTTCTGTTCAAAAGTGGTGAATAAAAGGATTGTGGATGAAGGTGATGTGATTACCGCCAGAGGAGTTACTTCCTCCATAGATTTAGGGCTTTATCTGTGTGAAAAATTAGCCGGAAGGGAAGCTAAGTTGAAAATTCGCAAGCAGATGGATTATCAACACTTTCTAAAGTAACAAGGAGGTAAAAGTGGGTAGAGTAGAGGGCAAGGTAGCAATAGTGACAGGTGGCGCATTAGGAATTGGTCAAACCACCTGTTTATTTTTAGCAAAAGAAGGTGCAAAGGTGGCAGTAACAGATATTTTAGATAAAGAAGGGCAACAGGTAACAGATAAAATCAAAGGCTTTGGTGGATTAGCAAAGTTCTGGCATTTAGATGTCTCAAAGGAAGAGGAGGTAAAAAAGGTTTTCACAGATATTAATAAAACCTTTGGGAAAATAAATATCCTGGTCAACAATGCCGGTATATCAGGAGTAAGCAAGCCGACAGACGAAATAACTGAGGAGGAATGGGATAGGGTTATGGCAATTAATGTCAAAGGGGTCTTTTTCTGCACCAAACAGGTTATACCCTATATGAGAAAAACTGGTGATGGCAGCATTATCAATCTCTCTTCCATTTACGGGATTGTGAGCGCACCGGATGTGCCACCTTACCACGCCTCCAAAGGGGCGGTGAGGATTATGACCAAAACCGACGCCTTCCTTTATGCTAAAGATAATATTAGGGTAAACTCTGTTCATCCCGGGTTTATCTGGACACCAATGCTGGAGAACTTCTTAAGATCTCAGGGGGATGTGGAAGCAGGAAGAAGAATGCTGGATAGTTTACAGCCAATAGGACATATTGGTGAGACGGAGGATATAGCTAATGGTATTCTTTACCTTGCCTCAGATGAATCCAAATTCGTTACCGGGAGCGAGCTGGTGATTGATGGTGGTTATACCGCGAAGTAGATTTTGAAATAAATCCCGCCAGGTCAGGGGATCTGGCGGGCACTGAAAATACCTCTCCCCTTGTGGGAGAGGGCTTCGGCGTGAGCTCCCTTCGGTCTGAGTGCAGGGTCGAAGACAGCCGAACGGTTAGGAGTGAGGGGAAAATAAGAAATATCCCAGATTATCACCCTCCCCCATCGAGGGAGGGGATAGTATGGAATGCATCATCCGCGATGATTTAATGGTTCGGGAATTCGAATTCCCGAACCAACAGAAATACGATTAGCGATCCTGTCCTGCGGTGCCTACGGCAGACGTAGTCTCCGTTATCAGGAAAAGGGTCGCACTACGAAATACCTAAAAGGAAGAAAAAGATTGCAAAGGAAGGGAAAATGAAACTGTTTATAACCGGGGGCACGGGGTTCATCGGAACTCATTTAATCAAAAGACTTTCTCAAACTGAACATCAACTCTGTTGTCTTGTGAGGAAAGATAGTAAAGCTGATTATCTGAAAGAGCTTAGAG